>JAFXAR010000008.1 GCA_017516885.1 Bacteroidaceae bacterium | reverse complement strand
CGAACTCGCGACCCCAACCTTGGCAAGGTTGTGCTCTACCAACTGAGCTATTTCCGCATTTTGCATAACTTAAGTTTAACTCTTCAGTTTCACATTACCTTGCCAAGGTTGGAAACCTTATTTCTTTTGGGGCAAGGTTGTGCTCTACCAACTGAGCTATTTCCGCATTTTGCGTAACTTAAGTTTAACTCTTCAGTTTCACATTACCTTGCCAAGGTTGGAAACCTTATTTCTTTTGGGGCAAGGTTGTGCTCTACCAACTGAGCTATTTCCGCATTACTGCGTAACTTGAGATTTTCTGCTGCGCTCATTGAGTGAAAGTGAACTTTCCCATTCGCTGGCAGCGAAAATTCCGCGTCACAGCGCTCTGTGATTCGCTTAACGGATGCAAAGGTATTCCAAAATTTTGAATCTGCAAAGAAAAACTCATTTTTTTTCGCAGATTCAAAAAAGAAATTAAGAATTTGCAGGTCTTTTCCTCACAATGCGCATATTTTCAACGAGCATTCATGCTCAAACAGTGGTTCACAACAGTACACTCCTGCTTTAACCGGCAAGGACATTGCGACACTTTTTACACCAAGTTTAAAAAAATCAGCATACACCAAAATAAAGATAACCGCAAACATGTATTTTTGTCCATTTATTTACCATCTGCATATCTGTATGCCCCCATAAAGCTCCAGTCATCATAATATACGCTGAGCACATCATCAACCAACACATAATAGTACATAAATGTGCCCTTGATGTGACTTCCGCTGCCATCGTATGTAAGAAACAACTGCGCATCCGACATACTCCAAGTGAATCTTGACCGAATAACACCAAGGCCTTCGTCTCTCAAATCCGTTTCGTGACAACCAGTCTTGTTAGAATTAAAGACAAAAGCAGTATTTGATTTTTCCCACCTTCCGACTATTGACGACAACGACTTTTCATTATCATCATCGCTGCACGAAAAGAGGAACAATGCAGCAAATGCAAAAAGCAACAATTTTAAGTTCTTCATAGTATTACATTTAATCATAAATCACCCATTCGACGTTATACAAATCAATGACAATATTTACATTTGCCAGTACCGTTGCACAACGTACATTTCAAACTGTTAGCTCCCGAGCCATAAGAGCCGTCCATGCGCCCATCGCCACCGCACATTCCGCATTTGCCGGTATTAGCACAGTACCATTTGCCACCATTTACTCTTAATGAAGAACAATCCTTTTTACGAGTTGACGTACTGCCACCCGTTCCATAAGAACTGCCACTTGATGAAGAGGATGAAGACGAAGACGACGAACCTGCATAACGCCAACTGCCATTGGCTGTTGCTTGCGCTGCCGCATAATTAGGGTCAAGAAGATAATTCATGTTTCCACCCGACGAATACGGCGAGCCGTACCCATAACCGTATGGATTATAACCGCCCAATGCCGCCAGCATCCCTTCGCCGAAACTTCCGCACGAGGTTATAATAGCACAAGCCAGCTGCAGAATCATTTTAGAAGTTTTCATAATTTCTATCGCTAACCTTCAGTTCATTGCTTCATACCTTGCATTTGGTTTGCAGGATATGAAGCAATGAACTGCATAAAAGTTATTCCCATGAAAATTTATATGTTTCTGTACCACCGCTATCATACCTGAATACGCATGACTTTATATAGCCATCGGCGTAAAAGGTATAAGATGCTGAGATTGTTTCCTCATCAAGCGAGGAACTGTACTCTATCCTTGTGGGCAGCGACTTGAGAACAGAACCAACAAGCCAAGGAGCAGCATAGAATAATGGATCATCTTCCGTATACCAAGCAATGAGTGGAAAGAAACCCTCACACTCCTTATTTGAATAGGTGAACTTATCAATATAACCATCGCCAACGTAATCATACGACATTGCCCTTCTCATCAATTTGCCGCCGTTCCATGTATATACCGATTTATACCGCTCATCATCATAGTATTCCTCTATATACATTTTTAAATATCCTGAATTATCGTAACTGAACGAATAAGATTTATCATCATCCAACCCCTCGCCGTCAACAATCTTACCGTCAACGATTCTATAGTAAGCCTCAGGCTCACCATCGCAACTCATAGTGACACCGTCTTTACTCCATTCATAAGTATAAACATCCGAATAATAAAACCCCGCCTCATAGAGCTCTTCCTCAGCATAGATTAAATTACCATTTTTGTCATATTCAAAACGACACACTTCATAACCATCACCGCCTGTACTTGTTTTCGTCATAGAGATTAACTTCTTTACTCCTGAAGGAATAGGGTTTACAGTTTCATCATCATCGCCGCCACAAGCAACTACACACAGCATCAGTGCCATAACAGGCAATAAGAACAAATTCCTTTTCATAATACAAAGATTTTAAAGACTATAAATTATTATCATATTTTCAGGCCTATTCCCACAACACCGCCTGTGCCAATCTCATCGGATTTGTGAATCCAGTTAAAGCCGATACCAACTGTAAATACCACTTTCCCTGCGTTGAATGCAAATGAGGGGACGAGTTCAAAGCCCCAATGGAATTTACGTTTTGATTCTTTTTTGTCGTAGGAGACGTGGCCAAACATAGTATCTGCCTCAACATGCTTCATTGTTGGATAAGAAGACCACATCAAGTCCAAGTACAATGGAACAAAGAAACAGACATGTTTGGAAAATGCATAAGAATAGTTAGGACCAATTTTTGAAAGATAACTGGCGTAATCCGAATCAACAAGCCCATAATTAAAGTTAAGCAACGACAATGACACACCCACATACTTTCCGAACGAATGGCCGGAGATGCCATAGAACCCCTTGTCAAGAGACTCAAAATCGGCAGAATAATGAATTCCGTAATGCGAGAAAGAGCTTTTGTCAACTTCAGAGCTTGCTGCGGGCGCGGCTTCTTGAGCATAACCGGCGAATACCAACATAACTAGCAGCACAACTGCTAAAAGCATTCTTTTTAGTGTTTGTTTCATAATAACAGTGTTTGCTTGCCCTGCGACTCCCTGAAAGGACAGGTTATTATAAAACAAAAAGCGTGGGAGTCCGTACCAGTCACTCATCCCACAGCTTGAGGCCTTCGCATTGCCCACATCATCGGAACGAGCAACGCAGAAGCCCACGCAGTTATATAACACACAAGCTGCACCTATTGTTTTAAGTGCTGCCACATGTATACAACATACCCATAGACATCTACTGTTGCCATGTTCTTTGATGATGTTAGAGTTTGCGAAGTTCCAAGCTATCAAGAACAGAGCGCCAAGTAAACGCTTCAAAAAAACCACCCGCCCACTTCTGCACACAGAAATTAGCGAGATGTGTTTTACAAATTTATATATAAAAATTTATTCCATCACAACTAAACTGAATTTTAACAATTTATATTTTCTACAAAAAAATGAAAGCAGATAACAATCCGCTTCCAATTATCATTTCCCTTCCATAAACTTTCAGGGTTCAACCCATACATACAGCAAGAAGCCGCCCGGCCCCGGGCGGCTTCTTGCTGTATATTATTGCCACTTATCCTTTGCGTGCAACAACATTTTTTACAAAATCCATTACCACTGGCGATGGATGAAGCACTGTACTTGAGTACTGAGGTTCGTAAATCACGCCCATGTACCAGTCGTTTGCAGGAAACTCCACAATATCTACAAGGCCGCTGTCGGGGTGAACACCTGTACAGGCAAGGCCCGCGTTTACAAGTTCGTCACGATATTCCACATTGAGTTCGTAACGGTGGTAGTGACGCTCTGTAATTTTCTCAGTGCCATAAATTGAATAGGCCTTTGTATCCTTGGAGATTACTGTGTCATAACCTCCGCGGCGCATTGTACCGAACGGATTGCCTACGCTCTTAAGGTCCTCCATAATGTCTACAATGCGGTGCTTGGTCTGGTCGTTCATCTCGTAGCTGTTAGCATCGGCAAGGCCTGCTATGTTGCGTGCCACCTCAATAGCCATTACCTGCATGCCAAGACCTATGCCAAGAGTAATCAGGTTATTTTCGCGGCAGTAGCGGGCAGCAATCACCTTGCCCTCAAAACCGCGAGGGCCTACGCCCGGGCAGATAATATATCCGTCCATGCCCTTGAGCATCTGCGCAACATTCTCCTCAGTAATCTTTTCGCTATTTATAAAATGGGGCTTTATCTTGCAGTCGTTGTATGTACCGCACTGGCAAAGGCTCTCATGAATACTCTTGTAAGCATCCTGAAGGTCGTATTTTCCCACAAGGCCAACATTTACAATCTTCTTGGCATTGTTGCGGCGTTCAACAAATGTTCGCCATGGCTTCATTTCAGGAGTTTCGCCTACCTCCTCACCAGTAAGACGCAGAATTGCAGCGTCAAGGCCCTGCTCCTGCATTTTGATGGGCACTTCGTAGATAGAGGGGACATCAAGGCTCTGCACCACGCAGTCGGGCATAACATTGCAGAAGCTTGCCACCTTCTTGCACAGGCCGGCGCTCAGTTTGTGCTCTGCACGGAGCACAAGGCAATCGGGCTGAATGCCAAGGCTCTGCAGCTGCTTTACCGAATGCTGGGTAGGCTTTGTCTTTAACTCGCCCGCGGCAGAGAGATATGGAACGTAGGTAAGGTGCACGCACACTGCACGGCGGCCAAGCTCCCACTTCAGCTGGCGTATTGCCTCAAGGAACGGAAGGCCTTCAATGTCACCCACAGTGCCGCCAATTTCAGTAATCACAAAGTCAAACTTTTCCTTTGTGCTGCCGCGCTTCATCTTGCGCTTGATTTCGTCGGTGATATGAGGGATTACCTGAACTGTCTTTCCTAAATATTCGCCACGGCGCTCCTTCTCAATTACCTCACTGTATATGCGGCCGGTAGTGAATGTATTCCAGCGGGTGGTCTTAATATCAGTAAAACGCTCATAGTGGCCAAGGTCAAGGTCGGCCTCATGACCGTCAATGGTTATATAGCACTCGCCATGCTCCTGGGGATTGAGTGTTCCCGGAGAAACATTTATGTATGGGTCAAATTTCTGAATTGTAACTTTGTATCCTCTCGCCTGCAAGAGTTTGCCAAGAGATGCCGAGATTATACCTTTTCCAAGCGATGATGCCACACCGCCGGTAACGAAGATGAATTTTGTTTCAGCCATATTATTGATTATTTATTACCTTTATATATACGTCCAAAACAAAACCCTTTGGACACGCGAAGATACGGCAAAGTAAATTCACATCAAAAAAAAGCGGAGATTTTTTATGAGCAAATTTTAATTAAGATATAAGTTTCAGCTCTGCATAAAGCCTTTGCACAGGAAGTCCCATCACATTGAAATATGAACCGACTATATTCTGCATGCCTATGTAGCCTATCCACTCCTGTGCGCCGTAAGAGCCGGCCTTATCCATTGGCTTGTATTTGGCGATATAATACTCTATCTCATCATCAGCAAGATTTGCGAACGTAACATCGGACTGTGCCACAAAACAACGCTGCTCACTCTTTGTGGTTATTGCCACGCCGGTAAATACCGAATGCGTCTTGCCCGACATATTGCGAAGCATACGCCGCGCATCGGCCTCGCCAGCCGGTTTGCCAAGCGCCGTGCCGTCAAGCCAGACGATAGTATCGGCAGTAATCACCAATTCGTCGGCAGTCATCTGCTGACGATAAGCATCGGCCTTCTTCTTAGCAATATGAAGCGGTATGTCACCGCCCTGCAACTCCGGGGGGAAACTCTCATCAACATCGGGCAGACAACGCACCTCAAACTCAACATCAAGTCCCTGCATAAGCTCCTTGCGCCGCGGCGATGCCGACGCAAGAACAATTCTGTATTTCTTTATATTATCAAGCATAAAACAAACTTTTCAACAAATGACCTTTTGCAAAAACGAGCATAACGCAGCCATCACCTTTTTAATAAAGCAAAATCACCAGCCAAAAGCATTAGCCTCATCCATCCACTTCCCCTGCGCACGCATCACCTGTTCAATAACATCGCGCCCGCATCCCTCTCCTCCACAAATGGGGGATATGTACTTTGAGAGCTGCTTGATTTCATGAGCAGCGTCGGCAGGACATACTGGAAGCCCGCATATTTGCATAACTTCGTAATCGGGAATATCATCGCCCATATAAAGAATCTCTTCGGGAGAGAGTTCATACATGTGCATAAGCTCTTCAAGGCAATCTTTTTTAATTGATGCGCCAATATATACATCGGTTATGCCAAGGCCGTTATATCGAACTTTTACAGCCTCTGTGCGCGCACCGGTAATAATCGCAACATGGAAGCCTGCCTTTACGGCAAGCTGAAGCGCGTATCCGTCCTTTATGTTTACAGTGCGCATTGGTTCGCCGCTGGGATACATTGATATTGTTTCGCGGCTAAGCACTCCGTCTACATCAAAAACGAGCGCCTTAATTTTATTCAGGTCGTAGTTAATCATATTTTGCTTCTTTTCATTATATATTCGCTCATCATGGAATAGACTGACGAGAGTTCGTCATCGAGCACTGCCTTATGAGATTTCATCACATTATGGTCGCCACGCTTTGCAGGGCCTGTCTGTGCTGCAAGAGGAGACATGCGGTGCACTTTTTTGGCTGCTTCATCAATAAGGGGGAGCATTGAATCAAAAGGAAGCCCGCTTCGCTCAAGAATTTCATAGGCCATTGTGTAAAGGGCGTTCGGGAAATTGCATGAAAACACAGCCGCCACATGCAGGGAGAAACGCTGCTCGCTGGTGGCATAAACAACCTTGCCGCTCAATGATGATGCAAGGGAGTGGAGATATTCCCTGTCTGCCTCATTGTGGCTTTCAATGAATATTGTGACATTGTCAAAAGGCACTATATTCTGCTTGCTCATTGTCTGCATTGGATAAAACACTCCGTAGCGCGCAGCGCCTGCCTCGTGAAGCGCATTCATGGGAATGCTGCCGGCAGTATGAAGGATTAAGGCGTTGGGGAAAAGCCGTGCCGCAGCAGAGGCCATCTCACGCAAGGCACTGTCAACAACAGAAATTATCACAACATCGGCCGGGGGCAGTTCCGACAGTTCATTTGTGTATAAGCACCCGACAAGAGTACCCAGCTGCTTGGCCGAAGCTACTGTACGGCTCCACACAGCAGCTGGGGCATTGCCACTCTTCTTAAGCGCCATGGCAAGGGATGTTGCCATGTTGCCCGCACCTATTATTACAATTCTTCTATTTTCCACCGAAACAACCGATATGAACCTTTTCCCACTGCATTCTGTCCTCGTCAAAAGGCTTTGCCTCGCGGGCCTTATGCCCTACTCCCAGTATAGAGAGCACTGCGTAATTTGCAGGAATGCCCAAAATTCTCCGCACGTTATCCTCGGCAGGAGTACCGTCGGCATCGCAACGTCGGCGTATCTGCACCCAACAGCTGCCAAGACCCAGTTCCTCTGCCGCAAGCTGCATTATTATTGTTGCTACAGAACAATCCTCAATCCACACGTCTGTTTTTTCAGTATCGGCAATTACCGCAACAGCCATTGCCGCACCTTCAAGAAGGCCAGCCCCATGCTCCTTGCTCACAGAAAGAGCCTTAAGCACCTCCTTGTCCTCTATCAGAACAAACTCCCAAGGATTTATCCTATGCCCCGACGGCGACATCAATGCTGCCTTCATAAGCCTGCATGCATCGTCCTCGCTCACCGGCTCGCCGGTAAAAACACGCGTACTGCGCCTCTTTTTAAGAAGTTCCAAGAAATTCTCCATAATATCATCTTTATAATATGCGAAGATATAACATTAACGCGAGACATCAAAACAAGCAGCGGCACTAAGTAAGATAAAAAAACAAAACTTTGAAGAAACCATTGCACCTGAAGGTTGTTGTAGATATAAGTTCAAACAGTTTCCAAGAGTTACTAACCGCAAAAAACAGCAATAATGAATGAGGATGTAGAGAAAAAAGCCCTTGAATATCATTCCGGCGAAAAGCCCGGAAAGATTGAAGTTATGCCAACCAAGCCTTTAGAGTCAGTAGACGACCTCTCTCTTGCTTACACTCCGGGCGTTGCAGCCCCGGTAAAGGAGATTAGCGGAGAGAAGTGGAAAGCCTACCGCTACACTAACAAGGGCAATCTTGTGGCAGTGGTGTCAAACGGCAGCGCTGTTCTTGGAGTGGGCAATGTGGGAGCAGAGGCCTCAAAGCCTGTTATGGAGGGAAAGGCAATGCTCTTCAAGGCATTTGCCGACATTGACGCCTTTGACATTGAACTGAGCGATGAAGAGCCCGACAAGTTCATCGCCACAGTGCAGTCGCTCAGTCCCACTTTCGGCGGCATAAACCTTGAGGATATTAAAGCGCCTGAATGCTTCTACATTGAGGAGAAACTGAGGCGGCTGCTTGACATTCCGGTTCTGCACGACGACCAGCATGGGACAGCCGTGGTTATTTCGGCAGCACTCATGAACGCTTGCAAAATAAAGGAGAAAAAGCTTGAGAGAATAAAGGCTGTCATAAGCGGAGCCGGCGCTGCAGGGCTCTCAACAGCACGGATGCTCTCGCAGATTGGAGTGCCAAAAGAGAACATAATTATGGTGGACAGCAAGGGGGTAATAAACAAGCTGCGCAAAGACCTCAACAGCGTAAAGCAAGAGTTTGCGACAGATATACCGGCCGCCACTCTTGCCGAGGCAATGATAAATGCCGATGTATTTATCGGAGTATCAAAAGGCAACGTGCTAAAAGAGCACGACCTTGAAGTGATGGCCGACAATCCTATAATATTCGCGCTTGCCAACCCTGTGCCAGAGATAAGCTACGGACGCGCCGTACACACCCGGCCCGATGCCATAATTGCAACAGGCCGCACCGATCTGCCAAACCAAATCAACAATGCAATTGTATTCCCATACCTTTTCCGCGGAGCATTAGACACCCTCGCCACAACAATAAACAGCGCCATGCTGCAAGCTGCAGCAAACGCCGTCGCAAGAATTGCACAAGAGCCAGTGCCGGAGTGCATAGAGAAACGCTACGGATGCCGGCTAACCTTCGGCAAAGACTACCTGCTGCCAAAAATGGGCGATATAAGGCTGCTTGCCGAGGTTTCTTCGGCAGTGGCACAGGCAGCAATGGAAAGCGGCGTTGCAAGACGCAGGATAGTTTCGTTCATCGAATACCGCGACACCCTGCTTGCAAGAGTGGAGAAGAGCAGCCTCTTCTGCCACGGCAGTTTAAGACATCACAGCAAAATCAGAAACCATTCAGGCGAAGAAAGCCGTCTGCATAAAATATAATGCAATGATACAGTATACGCACCACCCGCAGGGCATGCCGCATGCCGGCCAAAGGAGCATGCACCTTCTGAGAATTGGGCCATTCACATTCTACCGACGCAGAAAGGAGATAAGCGAGAGCAGCGATGAGGATGAGTACAACGACGACTTCAATGACGAGGCCGGAACTGTTGATGAAGAGCCTTACGACGACTACAACCGTGATGCTCCTGGCTACATTGATGATGACGATGAATATGATTTTTAGAAGCCGCTAAAAAAATGGCAAAAAAAGAGCTGATAACTCTTTTGATTTGCTAACTTTGCAGTTGCGGAAAATTTGCTGTCTCCACATGGAAACAGTTTATATATACATCTTAAAATACAAAATAAAATGATACAAAGCTGGTTTGAGTGCAAAGTCACTTATGAGCGTGCAGGCGAAAAAGGCCTAAACACAAAGGTTAACGAAGTTTATCTGGTGCAGGGATTCACATTCACCGAAATTGAGAAGCGCCTGACACAGGAACTGCAGCCACAGGTAACAGGCGAGTTCAACATAAACAAGATGGAACGCACAAAATATAACGAACTTGTTGACTGCGTAAGCGAAACTGCCGACAAATGGTTCAAGTGCAAAATAACAATGGTAACAATTGACGAAGTATCGGCAAAGGAGAAAAAATCGTCAGTAGTTATCCTTGTAAAGGCCGAGGATGTGACAAATGCTGTAAAGAACCTCAACAAGCACATGGAAGACTCTATCATGGACTACAACTTGGCATCTGTAAACGAAAGTCCAATTGTAGACATTTTCCATTATGAAGGATAAGAGCCTCATAGAAGAGCGGATAAAGGCAATACGCGCTACCCTGCCTCAAGGGGTAACGCTTATTGCTGTATCTAAATACCACCCAGCCGAGGCCATAGAGGCAGCCTACTCTGCCGGACAAAGAGACTTTGGCGAAAGCAAGGCGCAAGACCTCGCGGCAAAGCACAAACTGCTTCCGCCCGACATAAAATGGCACTTCATAGGGCATCTGCAAAGCAACAAGATAAAATATATTGCCCCATTTGTACACCTCATACACAGCATTGACAGCTACCGCCTGCTTGAGGAGGTTAACAAGCATGGAGCAAAAAACAGCCGCAGGATACCATGCCTTCTGCAGATACACATTGCACAGGAAGAGACTAAATTTGGCTTCGCGCCCGCCGAATGCATGAAAATGCTTGACGAAGGCAAATGGCGGGAACTTGAATACATTGAGATTAACGGTCTGATGTGCATGGCAAGCAACACCGACGATAAAAAGCAGATTGCCAATGAATTTGCAGCAGTGCAGCAATTATTCAAGGAAATAAAGGAACGTCACTTTGCCAGCAAAAACAATTTTTCAATAATCTCGGCCGGCATGAGCGACGACTACCCCATAGCCATAGAGCATGGCAGCACCCATATTCGTATAGGGTCAAGCATTTTTGCCGGTTAACAGGAACTACTTGCCTCTTCTGCTCCCCGCAAAATCCACATACATTACATAAACAAATGGCATAGCATATATAAATGCCTCTGCAACCCACATCTGCTCCCACTCAAGACCAAGCAGGGAGAGAAATCCTGTATAATGCAGACAAGGCAGAATTCCCGATGCCGGAACAAAGCTTATTAGCGCCGGCATGAACCTTGCCATAAATTGCCCCGATGAACTTACAACATCAGTAATAGTACGATAATTGCCATACATGAATCCGTAGACAAGCGAAGCAACAAGCGCTCCAATAAAAAGAAGCAGCATCCACCCTTGGGAAAGCGGAGAAACAGCTATTCCACCGGTAACACCGCGCAATGTATGCCAGGGCACAAACGAGAAGAGGGAGACAATTGCAGCAAATATCATCAATGCTATAAGGGCAAACAGCAACGACCGTTTCTCATTCACGCTATTCCCTGACCCGCTAAAGAGATTCGCAAAAGAGCGGAAAAGCCCTGAGCCCGAAAGCATCCCCGCTGTAAAAAGCATAAATACCGCACAGCCCCACGGTGCTGCTCCAATAGATTCATTCACGCTAAGCAATGCCCAGCGCACCCCCTCGCTGCTTACAAGCGACGTTACTGCACCTTCTCCGCCCAGCAAAAGCCGGACAACCGCTACAAACCACGAACCCGCCCACACAGCCAGCAACAGGAATGTATAAAGCAACACCGGGAAATATGCATTCCTGCTATTATTCATCGGCCTCAAGGTTTTCAGCATCAATAATATGCAATTCAATAGCGCGCACAACCAGCCGTGTCACATTCGTGCCACGCTGCTCCCCTTCGGGGAATAGACGCTGTATAAGGTCGGCCTGGCGCTTCTCAAGCGACTTTACTCCAAAAGGCATAGTCTTGAGCGACGCAATCATCTCCTTAGTATATCCCAATGCAAGATGACGCAGGAAACATTCGTCATAGCGGTCAATTTCATATTCAATGATTGATTTCTGGCGTGCAATGTCACGCATCACTCCCTCGCGGAAGCGCTCTACTATCTTTTCAAGCAACGGCTGGTTAAACACATTCCTCTTTCCGGCCATAACACTGTAAATCTCGTGCTTGGTCAGCAGTTCTCCGGTTTTTAGCGCTATGCCGTCCGCTCCGGCTGCGAGCACGTCAACCCATAGCTTTTCGTTCAGAAGTTCGCCGGTAAATATCAGCACCTTCATCTGCGGGAACGCTTTCTTTACCTTGGCGCATATTTCAACGCCAACGGTTGTAGAACCGCCGAGCCCAAGGTCAAGCAGCAGCAGCTGGGGAACAGTTTTTGCAAGCAAGGCATCCAACTCGCTCTCGTTTGATGCAACACCAATTATTTCAGCCTCGGGAATATCCGTGCGGAAAATCTCCTCAGTGCCCTTAAGTTCAAGCCTTGCATCTTCAACAATTATAACTGTAAATCTATCTTCCATGATATTTCATTTTTACTTAGGCAATGTAAATACAATCACAGTTCCGGCGGCATCGGAACGCGCTTCCATCCGGCTGCCACGCTTGCCGGTGGCATCTTCGTGTACCCTCACAATCTCCTTTGCAACAAGATACTCCATGCCGGAAAGGGAATCACCCTGGACTATGTTTCTTTTAGTGGGCACAAAGAGGCCGGCAACCTCTTCGCTTGTCAACCGGCAACGGCTGTCGGCCAGCTCCACACGCACATCATCATCAAGTTCAACAGCACGAAGAATCAGCGTTCCCGCTTTTCTTACCTTGAAAGCAGCATTGAGCAACATCTCCAAAAGATACTCCACAAGGTCGCCATCAATGCTTGCAACAGCTGTTGTGGGTTCAATAAGAAGTTTAATTCCACAGCCGTTTTTCTTCTCCAAACGTACTGCATAGTTTTGGGCTTCATCGAACAAATGCTGCAAGCCAGTCTTCTTTATTGAGAAGCAACGGTCGTCAAGTTCACGCTTGGCGCAGTTGCTCAGGATTCCGAAAATAGAATTGTAGTAGTCCATGAGTTCACGCATAGAAGCTACTGCATCGCTGTTGCTGCCGTCGGCGGCACATTTGCAGGCAAGTTCGCTAATCCTGCTCGGATAGTATATTGTCTCGTGCTTTATCACAGAAAGACAATTATCAAGCACCATATTCTGCACATGCAGCCTGCTTTCCTCGTACTTTATTCTGTTAGTTTCCTCTTCAAGTTCCTCAAGCGCCGTATAGCTGCTCTCAACACGCACAAGCGCGTGGTATACAGCTGTGGCAGCGTAGTTTGCCACAAGTTCAAGATTAAGAATCTCATTCTCCACAAGCGGGCGGGAAGTGAGAATCTCTATTGCGCCAATCTGTTCGCGCTCTCCTGATGCAAGCACACTGAGCGGCAGAACACGCAACAGACCGTCGGGCGAGAGATATTGCATGCCGCTGTCAATAACGCCAAGCAGGAATATGCCGCTTGCACCAAACGGCTGCTGTTCGCCAGTCTCAGCAAGCACAGGTTTCTCCTCGCTGTTCCTGCGCAGCATTATAGCAACCCTCTTCATGCACATTCCCTCGCTGAGGCATGTGTAGATTTCATTGGATATTTTTTGCAAAAGCTCTTCGGGAAGAAGACGCTCTTTGCCTGAGACTATCTGCAGCATACGGCGGTTCGCCTTAAGTACCATCTGCTCATTCCTCCGCCCTATTATATTGTGGCGCAAGTATGTTACTGCAAAATAGAGCAACAGCATTATGAGAACAAACAGCAACAATGCCACGGCCGCCTCACGGTAGTTCAGAAGATTCTTTATCTTGCTGTACTCCTCTGCAACTCCCTTGTCCTCATGCACAAGGCGGTAAAGCGTGTTGTAAATATAGTTATTATACCTGTATGTTTGCCAGCGCTGCTGCGCCAATGACGCAACAGCTATCTCATTGCGAATATCAAGGATATTATGGTAAACCTTCTCCTCAAGTGAAGAGGGGAATATATTGTCGCGCCACCATTTCAGCTCGTTAGGAGAACCGGAATAAAGAGTTAGGGTGTCAGCGCCTCCAACATTTGCCTTGTAATACTCATTCAGTAAGGATATTGCATCTTGCGCATAAACAAAAGCATCCTCATAGTATCCGTTCACATTGCTGTAATATACAGAATCTACACATAGCGAGACTTTGTCAAGAACATCTTCCGATGCGGCATACAATGACACCGGAAGCAACATTAGCAATATAAGCATAATGCGCTGGACACTCTTAGGCAAGCGGAAAGAGAAACGGCTTCCCTTGCCGGGTTCACTCTTTATATCCATTGAGCAGACAGAGAAAATGGCATCACTCTTTCTGTACTTTTCAATGATTCCCTTACAGTTCAGCAGTCCGAATCCTCCACCCTTGCTGTCAGCAGGAAGGCTTGCATTATCAACGCCAATGTTTGAGGCATCATATACCTTTTCGCCAAGAATGCGCTCAATATCAGTCTGCGAAAGCCCTATGCCGGTATCGGTTACGGCAATTTCCACACAGTCCTCGTAAACTACACCCTCAAGTGTTACCTTACCGCCGGCCAAGGTAAATTTTGAAGCATTCTCAACCAGGGTGTTAACCATGAAGAGGGTAAGCGCCTTGTCGGCCTTCACAAAAGCATTGCACTCCTTTACCTCAAGGGTAATTTCACGCCTCTCAAGCACGGTTCTGCTTTTTTCAATTATTTCAAAAATGCCGTCAAGCGCAAAACTCTCAATCTGCAAGGGCAGTTCGCCACGACGCATCTTTATCCATCGTTCAAGAATTATATTGAGTTCATTAAGACGCTCTGCCAGTTCTGTTATATACCGAAGCCTGCGCTCAGTTGTTTCTTTACTTTCATCGCCAGGCAAAGCATTCAGTTCTCCCATAAGACGGTCCATAAACGGACGCATGCTCATGACCATTGACACAGAAACCCGTTTCAGCAGATTCTCCCTCTTGTGCTCGCAAAGGTATATTGAATAAGCCTTTAGTTCCTCTTCTGTTTTTTCTCTCTCGTCGCTAATGTTCGACAATCTCAAACCCTCCTCTATTGCCGCCGCAACGTATGGCGCCAACATTGATATAATGGACTGCTTCTCCTTTATGAGCTTTTTCTCTGCCGCCAAAAAGAGAGAGCCGCTCTCCCCATTCAAATACTGCAGAGAAAATTCATACAGAAAAGGCATTTCTTCATTGGGTTCAAGTTTAGAAAAGCTGAAACGCACCTTGCCTGAAAAGTTACCCATGTCGCTATTGAGCACATCAAGCACTGCCTGACAGAGTTCCTCTTTAGATGCAGCGTCTCGTGGCAGCGAGGTGAGAAGGCGGCGGCAGACTTTTTGCAGGAGCTTAAGATTTGCAGAATAGTTCAATTCATATCTCTTGCGTCTTCTGCGCATTACATACACCGCTATTATTACCGCAACGAGCAGCACAAACATTACAGCAAGCAAATAATTCAACTGCGCTGCACTCTCTTGAGCAATTGATACAGAACTCTCAAACCGCTTGTTCTGGCGGGTATTCCTTAACAGGGTCAAATAGGCATTATAGTTAATATTTGATGCCTCAATATCACCCACTCCGGCAAATGCGCAGCTTGCCTCGCGCCTGACACTGAGCAAACATTCCGGAATATTATAAACCTTATCAGCGGAATTATCCTGCAAAACTGCCTCTTCCTCATTAAATGCATAGAGAGAATTGCGGCAAAGTTCCTCTTTTTGAGGATAGTATGAAAGATAATAATCATTTATGCACCCGAGAGCATCCTCTATAATTACAAGAGCATCCTCATAACGTCCGTACTCGGTATTGCATGAGGCCGATACGGAGAGCGCTTCAATCATCATATACTTGTCGCCATATTCACCGAAAGCATCGGCAGCGTCAACAGCAAGCGCAAGCGGCAATTCATCACTTGGCATGCCGGAAATATTGAGTGCCGCATAATATTCAGGATAGATTGAGATGAAATCATCCAACCGCGCCCTGTCGCGCAGCGATATTGCAAGCAGAAGCTTGTAATTGGCAACTAACCAGGTTTGGCCAAGTCTTGCCGATGCAGAAAGGCCATTAAAAAGCATATCGGTTCTTTCGTGCGCATCAAAAGTGTTATTTGCAACAATCATCTGCGCATACAGGCGCAATCCAGCATCACCGGCAGCATCAATGTTTTTCTCTAAGTATTCCAATGCCATTTTTTTCTCCTCCTGCATGCCTAAATTGGAGAAATAGCATATTGACACAATGCCGAATTCTATCTTCGCCCTTATGAAACGCTGCTTGTCGCTGTCGGCAAGCAATGAGACCTCCTCATTTATACGTTTAATCCTGGAAAGCGCATCTGTACGGTAATCAAAGAAACGCCTATTCTCAGAAACTCTATAACATACAGTCATAAGCCCCACATCGGCTGCAAGGCGCTCAATTTCGCAGTCCGATTCTTCGAGCACATGCGAATACAATGCTACAGCCGCAGCATAATCCATCCGCATCATTGCAGCATAAGCCTCTGCATTTTCAGCAATCATCAACAGCTCATTATTCCCATCGGCGGCATTCTTCAGCATCAAGGACAAAGAATCAAGCCTGGCAATACTCTTGTAACGGTCGTTCCACATTTCATTACACAATGATGCTGCATGAGGTGGCATTTCCTCATGAGAATCCTTACAGCCTGCAAACGAGATGCAGAAGGCAAGCAACAATGCAAATGAAAATCTATTCAGCATACTTAAAGGAAGCTGGTTACAGAAACAAATGTATAAAGAATTTATTGAATAGAAAAATATAGGCTCAGTAGAAATTTACTGTGTGTAACGCAATTTTGGTATAATAGAATTATTATTCCTTGATTCGTTTTACCCTTAATCTGTTGTCGTTTATTCTTCTGTTTTCGTTCTATCACATACTTTTCATGACTGAAAAGATACTGTGTTAAAATCCAAAGAAAAATCAATATAT
>JAFXAR010000041.1 GCA_017516885.1 Bacteroidaceae bacterium | reverse complement strand
ATACACGAATATGCACACCATATAAACAGGACAGAGTGGTGGAACGGGGCTGCACCTATGTCAAAATATGAAACGTCGCACGGATATAGATTCTGGTTCATTTACAGCAGATTACTGGAACTTGCTAATGAGAAAGGATATGCTGTCAAACCACATTATTATGGCAGAGCAGGGATTTCGTTTAAACAGGAGATTTTAGGAATATGGGAATGAAAATTATGAAAAAGAAAAAAGAAGAAGTTTTGTCGGATGTACTGATTATTGGTGTAGGTGGCGCAGGGTGCAATATTGTTGAGGGTTTTAGGCAGCGCTTTACCCAAAGAGTTGTTCTCACAGCCTGCGACCAATACAATTACGATAAGAATGAAGCCTACAAGATGCTTGACCGGAACTCAAGAAATGTCTATATTGTAACAGGCTTGGGCGGAGAGTTCGGCACAAGGGTTGCACCGGCCATTGCACACGAATGCAAAAAAGCCGGCAAAATCACCATAGGTATTGCAATAATGCCATTCTCATTTGAAGGAAACATAAAATATGAGCGGGCACTGCAGGGAGCCAATGAACTATCAAGGAACACTGACGCAATATTCCTCCTGAACAACCAGTCAATTTTGAAAAACAACAGGGAAATGTCTATAAGCGAGGCTTTCAAGAAGAGAGACCATATGCTGTGCCAAATAATCAAAAGCATAAACTCTTCAATAATAAGCACTGAAACTACAGACAGCAATATATTAGGCTGTCTTAAATGGCTCAATAAAACATATCATACTCTATTCGTTAGACACACAAAAGAAAATCATAAAAAGAAATAAATTATTCCTGCAAGACTTGCGAAGCCACAAAATGTCGCAGCAGTTTGCTTTTTAGTTATTTCCCTTTTACAATGCGCTTGATGTCATTAAGCTTGTTCAAGGCCTCAAGCGGGGTGAGATTGTTCACATCAATGCCCAGAATCTCGTCGCGCACCTGTGAAAGCACCGGGTCATCGAGCTGGAAGAAGTTGAGCTGCATACCCTCGCGGCTATCGGCAATTTCAACTGTGGGAGCGCCTTTGAGTTCGCCGCGGTTGTTGCTTGCCTCAAGCTTCTGCAGTATCTGTTCCGAGCGCTTCACAATGCTCTTTGGCATACCGGCCAGGCGGGCTACATGAATACCGAAGGAGTGCTCGCTTCCGCCAGGCATGAGCTTGCGCAGGAAAATTACCTTGCCGTCAATCTCACGCACCGAAACATTAAAGTTCTTGATGCGCGGAAAGTTCTTCTCCATTTCGTTAAGTTCATGATAATGGGTGGCAAACAGCGTGCGCGCCCTGCCCTTTGCATACTCATGGATATACTCAACAATAGCCCAGGCGATAGACATGCCGTCGTAGGTTGATGTTCCGCGCCCAAGCTCGTCGAACAGCACAAGGCTGCGGCCCGAAAGGTTGTTCAGGATATTCGCCGCTTCGGTCATCTCAACCATAAAGGTAGATTCTCCGGCCGAGATATTATCGCTCGCACCTACTCTCGTAAATATTTTGTCTACAAGGCCTATATGCGCGCTGTCGGCCGGTACGAAACAGCCTATCTGGGCAAGCAGGGTAATGAGCGCTGTCTGACGCAGGAGTGCCGATTTTCCGGCCATATTCGGACCGGTTACGATTATAATCTGCTGCTTCTCGCTGTCGAGATACAAATCATTCGGGATATAGCTCTCCCCTACCGCCATCTGCTGCTCAATGACCGGGTGACGGCCCTGCTTTATGTCAATAACATCACTTTCGCTTATCACAGGACGGATATACTTGTTGGCGCGCGACATGTTGGCAAACGACAGCAGAACATCAAGCCTTGCGAGCTGCGATGCGTTTACCTGAATTGCCGGGATGTATGAGGCAAGAGCCTCTACAAGGGCATTGTAAATTTGCGATTCAAGGGCAAGAATCTTCTCTTCTGCACCCAATATCTTTTCTTCGTACTCCTTCAGTTCCTGCGTTATATACCTTTCGGCATTCACAAGTGTCTGCTTGCGTATCCACTCACCGGGAACATTATCCTTGTAAGTGTTGCGCACCTCAATGTAGTAGCCGAATACATTGTTGAACGATATTTTCAGGCTGGGGATGCCGGTGCGCTCACTCTCGCGCTGCTGCAGCTGCAAAAGATAATCCTTGCCATGATAGGCCACGGCACGCAGCTCATCAAGCTGCTCGTTTACCCCATCGGCCACTACCCCGCCCTTGTTTAGCAGCAACGGCGGTTCAGGCACAATTTCACGGGCTATGCGGTCACGGATTTCGGCACAGCAGTCAAAGCGTTCGCCAATTTCCTTTATTACTGCATTATCGGTACTCTCGCAGGCACGCTTTATCTGCTCCACTGCCTGCAATGCCAGCTTCAGCTGCACAAGCTCACGCGGCGATACACGCCCTGCAGCAACCTTCGCTATTATGCGTTCAAGGTCGCCAACCATTTTAAGATACTCCTCGACGCACTCGCGGAAACCCGGTTCGCGGAAATAGTATTCTACTATGTCAAGACGCTCGTCTATAGGCTTTTTGTCCTTTAGCGGGAAGACTATCCAGCGCTTTAGCAGGCGCGCGCCCATTGCTGTCTGGGTGCGGTCAATCACCGACAAAAGCGACGAACCGCCGTCGTGCATGCTTCCAAGCAGCTCAAGGCTGCGTATGGTAAATTTGTCAAGACGCACATAGCGCTCCTCCTCAATACGCGAAATGTTGCGTATATGTGAAATCTGAGTGTGAAGAGTTACGCCCAGATAGTGCAGAATAGCGCCTGCCGCCACCACTCCGCTGCGCAAGTGCGAAATGCCGAATCCCTTGAGGTTCTTTGTCTCAAAGTGCTTGTTCAGCTTCTCGTTCGCGAACTCCTCAGTGAATGCCCAGTCGTCAAGTTCAAATGTAAAGTATTTGCTGCCGAAGCAGTCGTTGAAGCGCCCTTTAAGGCCGCGTTCAAAAAGCACCTCCTTTGGACGGAAGTTTATAAGCAGTTTCTCTACATAATCGTATGTACCCTCGGAAACAAGGAACTCTCCCGTTGAAATGTCAAGGAACGAAACGCCGCACATCGGCTTGCCGAAGTGTACCGCAGCAAGGAAGTTGTTCTCTTTATAGTCAAGAACATTGTCATTTATTGAAACGCCCGGAGTAACAAGCTCGGTAATGCCTCTCTTTACGAGTTTTTTAGTCATCTTGGGGTCTTCGAGCTGGTCGCATATTGCAACCCTCTTTCCGGCCCTCACTAACTTTGGCAGATAGGTATCAAGCGCATGAAACGGAAAGCCGGCCATTTCAATGGCCTTTGCTGAATCACTCTTGCCATTGGAGCGCCTTGTAAGCGTAATGCCAAGAATTTCCGACGCCACAATGGCATCGGAGCAATATGTTTCATAAAAGTCACCGCAACGGAACAGCAACACTGCATCGGGATGCTTAGCCTTCAGTTCGTTGAACTGGCGCATCATAGGGGTAACGGCCGTATCTTTTTCGGGCATCTTGATTGTCGTTTCTTGTTATACTGTATTATCTTGCGAAGATAGCAAAATTTATCCGAAATCTGCCTTGGAAGAGAAAAAAACGCAATGCGGCAACAAATTCATGCACTAAAAGAATAAATCATCCGATTTTTATATATTTTTGCAGTTTATTGCATCTACTATGTAGATGACAATAGTGATGTTTGTATATAAATCTAACAAAAATATGGCATACAATTTTAACGAGATTGAACAGAAGTGGCAGAAGAGGTGGAAGGAGAATAACACCTACCGCGTAGTTGAAAACAATGACAAGAAGAAGTTCTATGTGCTCAACATGTTCCCTTATCCATCGGGAGCAGGCCTTCATGTCGGCCATCCGCTGGGATACATAGCATCCGACATATTCGCGCGTTTCAAGCGCCTTCAGGGATACAATGTGCTTAACCCCATGGGCTACGATGCATACGGCCTCCCCGCCGAGCAGTATGCAATACAGACCGGCCAGCACCCTGCTGTGACTACAGAACAGAATATCGCACGCTACCGCGAGCAGCTCGACAAGATTGGCTTCTGCTTCGACTGGAACCGCGAAATAAGAACATGCGACCCTGAATACTACCACTGGACTCAGTGGACATTCATCAAGATGTTCAACAGCTACTACAACAACGACACAAAAAGCGCAAGGCCGATAGAGGAGCTCATAGACAGGCTCAGCAAGGAGGGCAGTGCGGGCATCAACGCCGCATGCAGCGAAGAGGTTGAGGTTACAGCAGCCGAGTGGAACGGCATGAGCGAGACCGAACAGCAGGAACTGCTCATGAACTGGCGCATAGCCTTCATAAGCGAGACTATGGTTAACTGGTGTCCTATGCTTGGAACAGTGCTTGCCAACGACGAGGTTGTTGACGGAGTGTCGGAGCGCGGCGGCCACCCTGTGGTGCAGAAGAAGATGAAGCAGTGGTGCCTCAGAGTTTCGGCATATTCACAGCGCCTGCTTGACGGACTTGACAGGATAGACTGGACCGACTCAATAAAGGAGACACAGCGCAACTGGATTGGCCGCAGCGAGGGTACGGAAATGAACTTCCGCATAAAGGACAGCGACATTCAGTTTACAATATTCACAACCCGCGCCGACACAATCTTCGGCGTAACCTTCATGGTTCTTGCACCTGAGAGCGAGCTTGTGGCGCAAATTACCACAGAAGGGCAGAAGGAAGCGGTTGAAGCATACCTTGACCGCACAAAGAAGCGCACCGAGCGCGAGCGCATGATTGACCGCAATGTAACCGGTGTGTTTACCGGCTCATACGCAATCAACCCTATCACAGGCGAAGAAATCCCTGTATGGGTAAGCGACTATGTGCTTTCAGGGTACGGAACAGGCGCTATTATGGCAGTACCCGCCCACGACAGCCGTGACTACGCATTCGCCAAGCACTTTGGCATTGAGATTCGTCCGCTCATAGAGGGCTGCGACGTGAGCGAGGAGAGCTTTGATGCAAAAGAGGGTATAATGACAAATTCCCCGGTTGCAAAATTTGCAGACTGCAAGCTCAATCTCAACGGCCTTACAGTAAAAGAGGCCATTGCAAGGACTAAAGAGTTCGTCACAGAGAACAAGCTGGGCCGCGTAAAGGTGAACTACCGTCTGCGCGACGCAATCTTCAGCCGCCAGCGCTACTGGGGTGAACCATTCCCCATCTACTACAAGAACGGAGTGCCTTGCCCAATCCCGGAGGAGTGTCTGCCTCTTGAACTTCCTGAGGTTGAGAAATTCCTCCCCACAGAAAGCGGAGAGCCGCCATTGGGACACGCAAAAATGTGGGCATGGGACACAGCAAACAGATGTGTAACAAGCAAGGAGAATATCAATAACGAAACAGTATTCCCGCTTGAGCTTAACACAATGCCGGGCTTTTCCGGTTCAAGCGCATACTATCTGCGCTACATGGACCCGCGCAACCACACAGCGCTTGTATCAAGTGAGGCCGATGCATACTGGCAGAATGTCGACCTTTATGTAGGCGGCACAGAGCACGCTACAGGCCACCTCATCTACTCGCGCTTTTGGAATATGTTCCTCTTTGACATGGGCATAAGCATAAAGGAAGAACCGTTCCAGAAACTGATAAACCAGGGTATGATTCAGGGACGAAGCAACTTTGTATACCGCATAAAGGACACTAACACATTTGTTTCACTCAACCTGTCAAAGGAGTACGATGTAACTCCGCTGCATGTCGATGTAAACATTGTATCAAATGACGTTCTTGATATTGACGCATTCCGCGCATGGCGTCCCGAATATGCCAATGCAGAGTTTATCCTTGAGGAGGGCAAATACATCTGCGGCTGGGCTGTGGAGAAAATGAGCAAGTCAATGTTCAACGTGGTTAACCCCGATGTCATTGTCGAGAAGTACGGCGCCGACACTCTGCGCATGTACGAAATATTCTTGGGCCCCATTGAGCAGTCAAAGCCATGGGATACCAACGGAATCGACGGCTGCCACCGTTTCCTGCGCAAGCTGTGGGGAATGTTCTTCGACAAGAACGACAACTGCATTGTAACCGATGAAGCGCCCTCAAAAGAGGAGCTGAAGTCACTGCACAAGCTTATAAAGAAGGCTACTGAGGATATTCCGGCATTCTCGTATAACACCAATGTGAGCGCATTCATGATTTGCGTGAACGAACTCTCGGCACTCAAGTGCAGCAAGAAGGCAATCCTTGAACAGCTTGTGGTGGCGCTATCTCCGTTCGCTCCGCATATTTGCGAGGAGCTGTGGGAAGTGCTCGGGCACACAACAACAATATGCGATGCAGAGTGGCCAGCATTCAACGAGGAATACCTCAAGGAAGATACAATAAAGTACACAATATCCTTTAACGGAAAGGCGCGCTTTACAATGGATTTTGCAGCCGAAGCATCAAATGCTGATATTGAAACAGCTGTATTGGCAAACGAGAACAGCCAAAAATACATTGACGGCAAACCTATAAGGAAAGTCATCATTGTACCAAAGAAGATTGTTAATATTGTAATCTGAGAATTTGTTTAATCTAAACAGTTTCCATTATGCCTAAACGATTCATTCCAAGACCTACAATCATGAGCGAGATAAAGAACTACATCATGATTACATTAGGACTTGCAACCTACGCATTCACATGGAAGTTCTTCATGGCCCCATACCAGTTTGTTACAGGAGGCATAACCGGTGTAGGAGGCATTGTAGAGTACACAACAGGCCTGCCCATGCAATACACCTATTTTGCAATAAACATTATACTTATAATTATTGCAATACAGCAGCTGGGACTGAAGTTCTGCATAAAGACCATATATGCCATCATTGTGATGACACTTATGCTTGAGGGCTTTGATTATCTGTTCAAGACATGGCCAACTGCTTACGATATTCTTGGTCCTGAGAAGCAGCTTGAGGCATGTATTGTTGGTTCAATATTCACAGGAATGGGAATTGCATTCTGCTTTCTTGCCAACGGAAGCACAGGAGGAGTTGACATTATTGCAGCCATCGTAAACAAGTACAAGGATGTCAGTTTCGGGCGCGCTATGCTATATGTCGACGCCTGCATCATCATGAGCAGTTTCTTTATAATCCCCAACGACCTTGTAACCGGCCTGCAGAAGGTTTTTTACGGATTCATAAACCTTGTGATTGTAAACGTATCGCTCGACTACATGGTAAACAGCAACCGCCAGGCAGTGCAGTTCTTCATATTCTCGAGCAAATACGATGAAATTGCATACTACATCACACGCTACCTCAAGCGCGGTGTTACACTGCTTGATTCAGTAGGCTACTATTCGGGCAAGGAAGGAAAGGTTGTTACCACAATTGCCCGCGCCAACCAGTCGAACCAGCTGCTCAGCGCAATAAAGAAGATTGACCCTAATGCCCTTATTTCACAGTCAAAGGTAATGGCTGTATACGGCAACGGATTCGACAGAATCAAGGCAAACTCCAAAAAGGTGAAGAAAGAGCACATAGCACCAAAGGAAATCACAGAAAACAGCAATGAGGCACAAAAATGAAATTAGTATTTGCAACAAACAACAAACATAAATTAGACGAGGTAAAGGCCATTCTTGGCAATAGGGTAGAGGTTCTCTCGCTAAAGGATATAGGCTGCTTTGATGATATTCCCGAAACCGCCGACACCCTGCAGGGCAATGCGCTCATAAAGGCGCGCTACATATATGAAAAGTTTGGAGCCAACTGCTTTGCCGACGATACCGGCCTTGAAGTAGAGGCTCTTGGCGGCGAGCCGGGAGTATATTCGGCACGTTACGCCGGCGAAGAGTGCTGTCCCGAAGCCAATATGAAGAAGCTGTTGCATAATTTAACAGGAAAAAGCAACCGCAACGCACAATTTCGCACAGTTATTGCGTTAATAATAGACGGAGAGGAGAAACTGTTCAACGGAATTGTGAAGGGGAGAATAACAGAGGAGAAAAGGGGAGATTCAGGCTTCGGCTACGACCCTATATTCGTACCCGAAGGATTTTCAGAGAGTTTTGCACAGATGAGCAGTGAGCAGAAGAACAGCATAAGCCACCGCTACCGTGCAACAGAGCAGTTAAGCGATTACTTGAATAAAACTTCAGACAGCTTCTGACTATGATAAAAAGAATATTTGCATTATGCCTGCTCCTGTCGGCAATGACACTTAAAGCAGGCATTGGCGACTGGACACTATACCCATCGTACCACAATGCCACATACTGCCAAAAAGCAGGAGATAAATTGTATGTGCTTACTTCAGGGGCGCTGTACTCGTACAGCAAGGCCGATAATGAACTCTACACTTACGACAAAATAAACTCCCTGAGCGATATAAATATAACTCATATATCCTACTGCAGCAGCACCAAGGCATTAGTTATCGTGTACGCCAATGCAAATATTGACATTCTTTACGATGATGGCGAAGTTTACAATATTGCCGACCTCAAAAACAAGTCGCTCCAGCAAAAAAACATCAACCACATTGGCATTCAAGGCAGTACAGCCTATCTTTCCACCGATTTTGGAGTAGTGGAGCTTGACCTTGAAAACCTTGAGTTCAGCAACACCTACAACACTGGGCTCAAGACAAAGTGCGCCCGCCTCTTTAAAGACCGCCTGTACACAGCAACCGAATCGGGACTGCATTTCTGCGACACAAGCAAAAACATGCTCGATAAAAACAACTGGAAAAAAGTGCACCAGAATGCAATGAAGGCGCTTGATGAACTGAACGGCAAACTCTACTGCCTGGCAAGCGATGGTAAATTTCTTGAAATTATCCCTGAAACAGACAAGGTGACAATGGTTGACAACAGTGACAGCTACAGTTACCTCTACAGGGATGGCGACAGCTTTATAGCAGTGTCAGCAAGCCGTATTGTAAAAATTGACAGCAACGGAACAAGTAAAATATGCAACATTGACGGCAAATATAATTTTATACTAAAAGACAAAGAATCATATTGGTGCTGTAAAGGTTACAATGGAGTAGAGGAGTGCACAGTAAAGGATAACGCTCTTGCAGCCGTTGCAGAACCGTTGCAGCCCAACAGCCCGGTAAGGAACTACAGTGAATTCATGAAGTTTACCGATAGCGGAAAACTGCTCATTGCAGGAGGAAACATCAACTACTTTGACATCACATTCCACGATGGAACACTTATGGAATATAATCCGGTAAGCGGAAAATGGACAAACCTACCCGAAGACACCATAAGAAAAGCCACCGGGCGCAATTACGTGAATATGTGCTCCATTGACGAAGACCCGCTTGAGCCCGGGCACTATTTTGCAAGCTCATTCGGATACGGAATTTACGAATTCAGAAACGGAGAATTTGTAAAGCACTACGACTATAACAACAGCTCTCTTGAAAGCGTTATCCCAAATAACAACCGATACATTCGCGTGCCCACCGTAAAATTCGACAGCGAAGGTAACCTGTGGTGCATAAACACAGGTATGAAAAACATAATAAAGGTACTTAAAAGAGACGGCACATGGATTGAGCTTCCATATAAGGATCTTGAATATCTGCCCACTGTTGTACAGCCGCTCATTGACTCAAGAGGCTGGCTGTGGGTTACATCACTGCAAAGCAAGCCTGGAATTTTCTGCGCCAAAATGAACGGAACTCCACTTGACACAAGCGATGACGAAACAAAAAGATGGATAAACCACTTTACCAACCAGGATGGAGTAAGCTATGAGATTTACCAGCTCTATGCACTTGAAGAGGACAAAAACGGTACAATTTGGATAGGTACAAATATTGGACTATTTGTAATTGACAATCCCGAGGCATTCTTCAGCAACGGCATATTCAAGCAGATAAAAGTGCCTCGCAACGACGGTACAGGGCTTGCCGATTATCTTATGAGCGGAACATATATAAAAAGCATAAAGATTGACGGCGCTAACCGAAAATGGATTGGGACAAACGACAACGGCATATACCTGATAAGCGCCGACGGCCTTGAGACAATACACCACTTCAAGACCGATAACTCCCCACTGCCGTCGAACACTATTGAAAGCATAGCAATAAACGACGAAAGCGGAGAGGTGTTCATTGGAACAGACAAGGGAATAGTCAGCTACATGAGCGATGCTACACGCCCTCAGAAGACGCTTGATGAAAACAGCGTGCATGCCTATCCAAACCCCGTGCGCCCGGGATATAACGGATATATTTCAATAGCCGGACTAACATCCGATTGCAATGTTAAGATTGTAGATGCAGCAGGCATGCTTGTAAATGAAGGCACGTCAACCGGCGGACAATACAAATGGAACGGCCGCAACAGCCGTGGCGAAAAGGTAGCAAGCGGAGTTTATTACGTTTTGCTCTACGACAGCTACGGCAATGAATCCATTGCAACAAAGATACTTGTTACACGATAAAACAACGACAAACGGCAAGGTTGAATTGTATAATAAAAAGACCTCCTGATTATTCACACCTAAGCTCAATAACCGTAACCTCAGGCCGGGCGCCTATGCGGGCAAAGAAGCCTACGCTGCCTATTCCGTCATTGATATAAAGCTTGCCGTTAGGCCGCTCGTAAAGGCCGCTCCATTCGTCATACATAAGCGCAGCAGGAGAGAGCCCTGCTATCTTCATCTGCATGGCATGTATGTGGCCCGAAAGCGTCAGGTCGCTGTATCCATTGTCACAGAGAGAATGCCACAGCTGAGGAAGATGCGAAACAGTTATGTTAAATACAGAATCGGGAACATTCTTATATACATGGCTCACATCAAAATCCTCAATTGCATTCAGTGAATGCTTGTAATCGAGAAGCTTTTCGGAGTAGTCTATTCCTGTTAATGCAATGCATGAGCTCCCTCGGCGTATATATACTGTACTGTCCCTTAAAAGTGTCCAGCCGGCATCTTTTATCTTGCTTTCAATCATACTTATATTTAAAGCTCGTGATTCGGGCGTAGAGCCGTTTATATACGCTCCGGTATCATGGTTGCCAAGAACAGCAAAAGTGCCCTCAGTTCCTTTTATACAGCCCAGTAAAGACAATATTTCCGGGCTAAGCTCAGAATTGTGTATATTTACTAAGTCACCTCCAAAAACAAGGAGGTCGGGATTTATTTCACCTATCAATTCCGAAAGTTCTTCAAGCTCGCTTTCGGCATTCCACATTGAACCTATATGCATATCCGAAATAAAAGCTATTCTGCAGCCGCTGAATTCATTTGGAACATTATTGAATGATAGAGTAACCTTATTTACCTTGTAATCAGTTCTTGTAACAAAAGCACTGTAAGCAAGGAACATAAAAAGCAATGCTCCGGCAGATATTCCGGCTTTCATCCAAAATTTCCTTTTCGACGGCAGCCAAAATGCATAGGCGAATAATCTTGATACCGAAAAGAAAAGATAGACAGTGAGAATTGACATTGAAAATTTCATCATCCACTGGCTGTTTTCAGCATCAATGAATATGAACATAAAAAGAGGCGTAAGCAGAATAAGCAGACACGATGCAAGAACTGTTCCTGCGAACGAGTATAGGATTTTCCTGTTTATGCTATGTGACTTTAGTCTTTTGTAGGCCGTGTAGTCTAACCATACAGAGGCTAATGCCAATATAAGGGTAAGTATTTTTGCCATGTTCTTTAAAAGCTGTTTGAATTTTGCTGCTATGTTCGCAGTTCGCCGCAAAGATAGCAACAAACAAGCGAGAAAAACAAAGCCTTGCAGTTAAATTGAGTTATCCACCCTTTCAACCAGACTTTTATTATATATATCCTTTTTTAAAAAATAAAAAAATACAATAACAACAATAACTCCTGTTGATTATGTAGAGAAAAAACTTGCCTTAAATTTGCTTTTTGGGTTATTAGTTTAAGAGTAATATTTATCTATACTTTGTCAACAACCTAAAATGTTTATAATAAATTAAATATGGTATGTTTTCAACATATTGTTAATAATTGCGTTTATTGAAAACTTATGTTTAAAAACCGGTTGAAAACTGTTGAAAATACCTTTGAAAAATTAAAGTTAAAAAGTGGCAGAATAATTTGGATTTCAAATAGTGTTCACTGCTTGTTTTTTTATTCCTGAAAACAAAATTATAATGACACTTTTTTTATTTGATTTATTATTATGTTTTGAACAGGTTTTCAACAATGGTTTATAACTTAAAAAATGAGACTGGCTAAAAAGATTATTAGCAGTCTCATTTTTGTTGAGATGAGTAAAAAGATGCAGTTTAAGGCTTGCGCAGCCTGAAAAACCGGAACCAACGCTGCTAATGAGAGCACAAGCCTCTTTGCTCTCATTAGCAGCGAGGAGGATAACCGCTATCTTTTATGACAGTTTGGCAAGCGCTTCCTTTATGCGGCGTATTGCCTCAATAATATTCTCGTCACTTGTGGCATAGCTCATTCTAAAGCATTCAGGTGCGCCGAATGATGTTCCTCCCACAGCTGCAACATGCGCTTCGGTAAGAAGATACATTGCAAGGTCGTCACTGTTATTGATAACTGTACCGTTATAGCTCTTTCCGTAGAATGAACTGCATTTTGGGAAAAGGTAGAAAGCGCCTTCGGGCACATTTACCTCAAGTCCGGGAATCTCCTTTGCCAATTTTACAATAAGGTCGCGGCGGCGCTGGAAAGCCTTGCGCATCTCCTCTACCGGCTCTTGAGAACCGATGTATGCCTCAAGTGATGCCATCTGTGACACAGAGCATGGTCCGCTGGTATATTGTCCCTGCAGCTTGTTGCATCCTTTTACAATCCAGTCGGCAGCTGCAAGATAGCCTATGCGCCAGCCTGTCATGGCGTATGCCTTTGATACACCGTTTATAATTATTACACGTTCTCTTATTTCGGGGAACTGGGCAATGCTTTCGTGCTTGCCAACATAATTGATGTGCTCGTAAATTTCATCGGCAACAACAAAAACATTGGGGTGTTTTGCAAGTACACCGGCAAGTTCCTTAAGCTCTTCTTTGGTATATACCGAACCGGTGGGGTTTGATGGAGAGCAAAGGATAAGCATCTTTGTTTTTGTAGTTATTGCAGCCTCAAGCTGTGCTCCTGTAATCTTGAAGTTCTGCTCAATGCCTGCGCTTACAATTACCGGAGTACCGTCGGCAAGCTTAACCATGTCGGGGTAGCTTACCCAGTATGGTGCGGGTACAATAACTTCATCTCCAGGATTAACAAGTGCCATAATAGCGTTGCATACAGCTTGCTTTGCTCCGTTTGAAACAGAAATCTGAGCTTCGGTAAAATCAAGTCCGTTCTCATTCTTAAGCTTGGCAACTATTGCCTTGCGAAGAGTAGGGTAGCCTGGCACTGGAGAGTAGCGTGACCAGTTGTCATCAATAGCCTGCTTTGCTGCCGACTTGATAGCGTCGGGTGTATTGAAGTCAGGTTCTCCAACACTCATATTTATTACATCAACGCCTTGTGCTTTAAGTTCCTGGCTCTTCTGCGACATTGCCAGTGTTGCCGACGGCGCTAATCGGTTTACGCGGTCTGATAGTTTGTTCATTTTATTTTGCTGTTAGTTATAGTTTGTTTTTATATTATCATCACCTTTCAGTTTTCAGTTTTCCGTTTTCCGTTTTGCCAACTCTGTCAAAACTTCAAGCAAAGCTTTCCGTTTTCCGTTTTCCGCTTTGCCAGCGCTGTCTAAACTTCAAGCAAAGCTTTCAGTTTTCCGTTTTCCGCTTTGCCAGCGCTGTCTAAACTTCAAGCAAAGCTTTCCGTTTTCCGTTTTCCGCTTTGCCAGCGCTGTCTAAACTTCAAGCAAAGCTTTCAGTTTTCCGCTTTCCGTTTTGCCAACGCTGTCTTACCGCAACCCGCACGGCACAAACTGCGTCTGTGCTTCGTGCGACTAAATGCTGCCAGTGTTGTCTAAACTTCAAGCAAAGCTTTCAGTTTTCCGTTTTGACAACGCTGCCTTACCGCAACCCGCACGGCACAAACTTCGTCTGTGCTTCGTGCGACTAATTGCTGCCAGCGCTGTCTAAACTTCGCCTTCGGCTCAGTTTTCACCTTCAAAGTGCAGCGTATGTCCCATGCGCTCGGCTTTTGTATGCAGATAGCGTGAGTTGTGTGTGTTTGGCTCAATTTCAATTCCCACAATTTCGTCAATGGCAAGGCCGTAACTCTCAAGTCCTATTCTTTTTACAGGATTGTTTGTTATAAGCCTCATTTTGTGCACTCCTATCTTGCGCAGTATTTCTGCTCCAACACCATAATCTCTCTCGTCGGCCTTAAAACCGAGGCAGAGATTAGCATCTACAGTGTCCATTCCCTCTTCCTGCAGTTTGTAGGCACGCATTTTGTTCATAAGCCCTATTCCGCGTCCCTCCTGGTTAAGATATACAATAACACCTTTTCCGGTCTCTTCAATCATCTCCATTGCTTTGTGGAGCTGTGCGCCGCAGTCGCAACGCTGCGAACTGAATATATCTCCGGTTATGCATGACGAGTGTACGCGTACAAGGATAGGTTCGTCGTCCTTCCACTCTCCTTTAATAAGTGCTACATGCTCAAGACCATTCGATTTCTGGCGGAATGGTATCAGGCGGAAGTGGCCGTGGTCGGTGGGCATGTCAACCTCTTCGCCTTTTTCAACAATAGACTCGTTCTTCAGGCGGTATTCAATAAGGTCTTTTATTGATATAATTTTAAGGTTGTGCTCCTTTGCTATTTCAATGAGCTGAGGCATGCGTGCCATTGTTCCGTCCTCGTTCATTATTTCAATGAGCGCGGCTGCAGGGTATAGTCCGGCAAGACGTGCAAGGTCAATGCTTGCTTCAGTGTGTCCGGCACGGCGAAGCACTCCGTTATCCTGTGCATAAAGCGGATTTATGTGTCCGGGGCGTGCAAAAGTATCGGGCGTGCTTGAGGGGTCGGCAAGAGCCTTTATTGTTGCTGAGCGGTCGGCTGTAGATACTCCCGTGGTGCATCCTTCAACCTTGTCTATGGTAACAGTAAATGGTGTACCCAAAAGGCTTGTATTGGCGTTTACCTGGGGGTCGAGCTGGAGTTCCCTGCAGCGCGAAAGTGTAATAGGTGCGCAAAGTACTCCGCGGCCGTTCTTAAGCATGAAGTTTACAGCTTCAGGAGTTATCTTTTCGGCTGCAATAATAAAGTCACCTTCATTCTCTCTGTCTTCATCATCCACCACTATAACGAATTTACCGGCTCTGAAGTCATCAAGAGCCTCTTCAATTCCATTCAATCTAAAATTATCCATCATATTATGGTTATTGTTTTTTATTATTCTGTAATTTCAATAAGTCCCTGTTTCTTAAAAACCTCAATCAGGTTCTTGCTGTTCTTTTCAATTTTTACAAGGTCCTTCATAAGCCTGCGGCGGAACTTGATTGCTCTCATGTATATAATAATTCCCACAGGGAAAATTATGAGTGACAGCACGTTGAGGTATCTCCTTTTAAATGGAGACACTGTTGCATGAGGCGAAAGGATTGGGAATTCGTTAAGCCTTATTACAACTTTCTTGTTCTTGCTGTTGCCAAGTTCTTCGACAAGGCTCTCAAGCTTTTCGTTGAAATCATTCAATGTGTTGTCTTTTTCACTGAAGAATACACTCTTTATTGAAGGGAGTTTCTTTAGTTTGTAGTTTTTCTTGTAAAGCTTGGCTTCGCTGTAGAGTTCTTCAAGTATTTTATAATCATTTGCATAGTCGGGGTCGTTTATTACAACCTCTTTCAGCGTTACGTTTCTCTTTTCAGGAATTGCGAAAAGCATTCTAAAGAATCTCTTTATTGAGTCGCTGTTGAATATTTCGGAATCCTTGTTCGACTGTATTGTAAAGAATATGCCTATTGGCGCAAGTATCAGTGTGCTGAGCCATGCTCCTATCCATATAACCCATTCGCCTTCGCGTGACATCTTGTAGCCCGAAGTGTTAAATATAAGGTAGAGCACAAATGTGGCAACTGAAATAAGCACAGGGTATCCTAATCCTCCTTTTCTTACAATTGCTCCAAGCGGTGCGCCTATGAAGAAGAATATCAGGCATCCCACTGACAGCGTGAACTTGTCCCACCACGACAGTTTGTGCTTGTTAAGATTCTTTTCCTGTGAGTGCAGAATATTGTGCTTTATCTCATAATCAACCTTAAGCTGCTTTATCTTGTTCAGCTGCGCCCTCTTCCAGGTGAGCTTGGACTTTTTTGATGCAGTGTTGTACACGCTGTCGGCATTTATGCTGTAGATGTTATTCTTAATCATGCTTGCCGAATCGTCCTTGTTAAGTCCGTATTTAGCGTTATAAGTAGTTCGGGCAAGTCCTTCCCAATATTTTCCGGCAATGCTGTCGTTGTTTATTGCAATGGTATCTATTGCATGCTCAAGCTCTTTAATGTTTTTGCTTCCGGCATCAGACTTCATCATTGCCGCATCCTGCATTTCAAAACCGCCCTCAATTTCAATAATGAAATCCTTTTTGATAAAATTCTCCCTGCGGTACGATGCCTTGGTGTTTTTTACATTCTGGTCTTTCATATTCGAGAACTGCTCTCCCGAGTAGAGTGAAAGAATCATGTGCTTGTCATCGGCAGTGTTTGTTATTATTGCAGAGTCGGCACGCAGAATGTTTGTGTTCTCAAATCCCGACTTTACATCGTATATGATTACATTGTGCAGCGTTCCGGTCTCCTTGTCCTTTTTTTCAACGTAAATGTTGTAGCCGTCAAGCCTGTCGTAGAATACTCCTTCAGGAATCTCGCTTTCGGGAGCCGATTGCTTTATTGAGTACATTACAGCGCGCAGCTGCATCTGTGCATACGGGCTTACTACATTTTGGAAATAGAACGATACACCGCCCAGTATTGCGCAGCATACAATAAGCGGCGTCATAATTCTGAACAATGGTATTCCGGCCGCTTTCATTGCAAGAAGTTCGTGCTTCTCGCCAAAGTTGCCGAATGTCATGAGCGATGCGAGGAGTATTGCAAGCGGAAGAGCTTGTGAAACCAGGGTGATTGAGCCGAGGGCAAAGAATTTGGCAAGGACTACAAAGTCAAGCCCTTTTTCTACAAAATCGTCAACCCACCTCCAAAGCAGCTGCAATATGAATATGAAAAGGCAAATAAAGAAGGTGCCCATAAGATTGGTGGCAAATGTCTTTATTATGAAAAGATCAAGCTTCTTTATTATGTTTAGCTTCGGAAATTTCATAGTTGTTGCCTGCTTTTGTTGCCTGCAATTATATATATGCGTGTTTATCTAAAAAAAGTGCAGTAACCATGCCCCATAAAAATTGGCATTCAGGTTATCTGCACAAAGTTAGTATAAAATGCTTGAATTAGGAAACTGTTTTTGAAAGTTGTTTGAGAAGCTGTTTAAAATTCTTTTAAAAAGCAAATTCAAAAACAGGCATTAGGGCAGTTTCTTACATTCCCGACTGCCTTCTAAGGTTCTCAATCTGTGAGTCCCACAAATCCCTTTGGTCATCAGCCTCTCCCTTTTCGGCAAAATCGGTAATTTCAAGAGTATGCTCCCTTGTAAGTTCGTTATATGCAATTCTCATTTCAAAGTATGTGCTTTGGCTCTCGTCGTCCCAGCGGAATTTTACATATACTCCGTTTCTCTGCGCAACAAGGTGTGCGCTTCTCTGTTCGGTTTTGCCCCAATAGAATCTGTAGTTTTTATCAATGCTTTCAACACGGTCGGCAAACCAGGGCGACAGGCCCGATGCTGTTCCTATGTACTTCCATATCATTGAGGCGCTGCCTTTCATGGGATACTCTATGTATATTTTCTCTTTGCTCATAGAATTGAGTTTATTAGAAACTGTCACAAATTATTTCCTAGTCGCAAGATAGGAATTTTAATTCATAATTACAATTATTATCTGTAAAATGTTGAATATTATAGATGAAATTGACAATTTTTAAAAAAATAGCAGGCAAAAAAGTGATAATGCTTTATTTGGAAACTTCTAAAAAGCCGCTTCCCTGATTATGTAGCAAAGAGATAAGTTGTGAAAAAATAAAAAAACTGCCCGAAAAGTATTATCTTTGTACTATTGCACAAAAATATATTACAGAATAATTCTGTATTATGTTGATATACAATAATATGGCTATAGTTAAACCTTTTCGCGGACTGCGTCCGCCCAAAAATATTGCAGAATACGTCCAGAGCTTGCCTTATGATGTGATGAGTTCTGATGAGGTGCGTATTGCAGCCGGCGACAATGAGATGTCGCTTTACCATATAATACGTCCTGAGATTGATTTTCCGGCCGGGACGGACGAGCACTCTCCGCTTGTATACAGAAAGGCTGTTGAGAATTTCGGCAAGTTCCAGGAGAGGGGGTGGCTCAGGCAGGACGAAAAAGAGCTCTACTATCTTTATGCCCAGACAATGAACGGCCGCACATTTTATGGTTTCGTGGTATGTGCGTCGGTAAGCGATTATTTGAACGGTGCAATAAAGAAGCACGAACTTACACGCAAGGACAAGGAAGAGGACCGCATGAGGCATGTTCGGTTGAATGATGCCAATATTGAGCCTGTGTTCTTTGCTTACCCCGATAATATCCGTCTTTCGCAAATAGTGGAGAAATATTCATCACTGCAGCCCGAATATGATTTTGTGGCGCAGCCCGGAAATTTGCACAACAGGCTATGGATTATTGATGACGAGAACGATATTTCCTGCATAACTGAGGAGTTTGGGAAAATGCCGTCGCTGTATATTGCCGATGGGCATCACCGTTCGGCTGCGGCAGCGCTGGTGGGCAAGGAGAAGGCCGAAAACAACCCTTTTCATCGTGGCGATGAAGAATATAATTACTTTATGGCAGTCTGTTTCCCGGTGAACGAACTTACCATAATGGACTACAACCGTGTTATAAGGGACTTGAACGGACTTTCGGATAGTGAATTTCTGGCAGCTGTTGCTGAATATTTTATTGTTGAGGAGAAGGGCGATGAGGCTTACAGGCCTTCGTGTCTGCATAATTTTTCGCTCTACCTTGCCGGAAAATGGTACAGTCTCACGGCAAAGGCGGGAACATACGATGAAAATGACCCGATAGGTGTTCTTGACGTTACAATTTCATCGAATATAATACTTGACGGAATTCTTGGGATAAAGGACTTGCGCACCAGCGACCGCATTGACTTTGTAGGCGGCATACGCGGGCTGCATGAGCTGGAAAGGCGTGTCGACAGCGGAGAAATGAAGGCCGCATTGGCACTCTATCCAGTTTCAATGAAGCAGCTTGTAGACATTGCCGACACAGGCAATATAATGCCGCCTAAGACAACCTGGTTTGAACCCAAACTGCGTTCAGGGTTAGTGATACATAAATTGTCCTGATATGGAAGCAATACAAGAAAAGGAGCTTAAAGGCATTCAGCTTGATATATTGTGCGATGTTGCAGCTTTCTGTGAAAAGCACGGGCTTCGCTATTTCCTTGCATACGGTACACTGTTGGGTGCTGTGCGCCATAAAGGATATATTCCATGGGACGATGACATTGACATACACATGCCACGCCCCGACTATGAAAAATTTCTGAATACATATAACAGCAAAGGAAACAGCAATGTTGCAGTTTGCAATGAAAATGACCCGCATTACAGAGTTGCCTTTGCAAAGGTTTACCGCAAAGGGACAATTGTAAAGGAGTTCCACTTCAAGCATGATGTTTTTGGTGTATATATTGATATTTTTCCTCTTGACGGCTATGCTGGCAGAAAGCAGGCGCACCGCTGCGGAGAACTGCGCCGTTATATGCATGTGAAGAATTCCGTGTTCCTTCCTCAGATGACTTTTGCCCGCAAGCTGCGTCTTGCGGCAACAAAGTTTATATTGCTTCCTTTCAGTCTAAAGTCCCTTTTCAAGGCAATAAAGAAGAGTGCAACGGAGTGTGCCTATGACAACAGCGTCAAGGTTTACAGCTCATATTCCCGCTGTGCCGAAAAGGAGGTCTTTCCGCGTGAGATATTTGACAATTACAAGATGATTCCCTTTGAAGGAAAGGAGTTCCGTGCTCCCATAGAATGCGATGTCTACCTGAGCGCGCTTTATGGCGATTATATGACACTGCCTCCTGCCGACAAGCAGATTTCACATCATAATTCACAAGCCTATAAAATTTAAATATAAGATATGCAAGCAATCATACTGGCTGCCGGAATGGGCAAGCGACTTGGAGAGTTTACAAAGGACAATACCAAATGCATGGTAAAGATGAACGGCGAATGCATAATAGACCGTTTGCTGAAGCAGCTGTCCAAGCTGAATCTTGAGCGTGTTGTTATAGTAGTGGGCTACGAAGGCGGCAAGCTTATCGAGCACATAGGGGAGAGATACAGTGATACACTGAAAATAGAGTATGTTGAAAACAGCATATACGACAAGACAAACAACATATATTCGCTGGCATTGGCAAAGGAGCAGTTGCAGCAGGATGATACGCTGCTTATTGAATCGGACCTTGTGTTCGATGATGCCATGCTGCAGCTTCTTGTCAGCAGCGAGCAGCCTAACCTGGCCCTTGTAGCAAAGTATGAAAGCTGGATGGACGGCACTGTTGTTTGCATTGACGACGAGAACAACATTGTTAACTTTATACCAAAGGCTGCATTCTGTTTCGATGATGTTGACAAATACTACAAGACAATAAATATATACAAGTTCTCCAAGGAGTTCAGCCGTACAAAGTATGTGCCCTTCCTTGAGGCATATACAAAGGCGGTGGGCAATAACGAGTATTATGAAAATGTGCTCCGCGTGATTACTTTCCTCGACAGCCGCGAGCTAAAGGCCCTGCCTGTAAGCAATGAGAAGTGGTATGAGATTGACGACAAGCAGGACCTTGACATTGCCGAAGCCCTGTTTGCCGAAGAGAAAGATATTCTTAACAAGTATTACGGCCGTTTCGGCGGATACTGGAGATTCCCCAAGATGCTCGACTACTGCTATCTTGTGAACCCTTATTTTGCATCGACAAGGATAGTGGACGAAATGAAGTCTAACTTCAATATTCTTATTCAGGAGTATCCATCGGGCATGAAGGTAAATACTCTATTGGCAAGCAAGTGCTGGGGGATAAAAGAGGATTACATTGTGCCCGGAAACGGCGCAGCCGAACTTATAAAGGCGCTTATGGAGCTTCTGCCGGGAAAGTTAGGCATTGTGCGCCCAACATTTGAGGAGTATCCCAACCGCCGCGACAAAGAATCGCTCGTTACTTTCGTTCCGCAGAATAATGAGTACCGATACACTGCTGACGACCTCATTGCCTTCTTTGGCAAGAATAAGGCCGACAATCTGCTGCTCATAAACCCCGATAATCCATCGGGAAACTTCATCCCATTGGCCGATGTTTGCCGCTTGGCTGAGTGGTGCGAGAAACAGAACATGCGCCTTATTGTTGACGAGAGCTTTGTTGACTTCAGTGACGGCTGGAGGCAGAACACATTGCTGAGCAATGCAACGCTTGAGAAATATCCGCACATGCTTGTAATGAAATCAATAAGCAAAAGCTATGGTGTTCCTGGAATAAGATTGGGCATACTCTGTTCGGCCGACAGTGCAATAATCTCGCAGATAAAGAAGATGGTGAGCATCTGGAATATAAACTCCTTCTGCGAGTTCTTTATGCAGATATTCAGCAAGTACGAAGGCGATTATGCCCGTGCGTGCGATAAGTTCATAGAGGAGCGCAACAGCTTCGGCAACCAGCTTCGCACAATAGATTTCTTGCGCGTGATGCCGTCACAGGCAAACTACTTCCTTGTTGAGGTTCTGCCTCCGTATACGGCAAATGGCCTTGTGCTGCGCATGCTCAAGGAGCATAATATATTGCTTCGCGACTGTTCGGGCAAGGCAGGCTTTGACGGAAAGCAATATATGCGCATAGCGGTGCGCAGCCACAATGATAACCAGCGCCTTATTGAAGCGCTCAAGGCAATAGGGGCATGATTACAGTATGTATCTGCGGCGGAGGTTCATTAGGACACGTTATAGCCGGTTACTTAGCTGCAAAGGGAGTTAATGTGAATGTACTTACCCGCCGTCCGGCAGAGTGGAGCAGTGAACTTGCTGTTGCAACTCCCGAAGGCGCTTGTCTCAAGGGCTCTCTCGGATTGGTAACCGATAACGCCCGGGCTGCTGTTGAAAATGCCGGCATTGTGCTGCTTTGCCTTCCCGGCTATGCAATAAAGGGAACGCTTGAGGAGATTTCTCCGTTTGTAAAGGAAGGCACATTTGTAGGCAGTGTATTTTCATCAACAGGATTCTTTTTTGAGGCATTGCGGATATTCAGCAGCAATATACCTCTTTGGGGATTCCAAAGAGTGCCATTTATCGCCCGACTGAGCGAGTATGGGAAAAGTGCGAACCTGCTTGGCTACAAGAGCGGACACAATATAGCAGTAGAGAACTGCAGCGACAAGGAAGCCTTCAGAAAGGTTATTGAGGAACTGTTTGACAGGCCGGTAAAGCTCTTGAAGAATTACTACGAGGCAAGTATCACCAACAGTAATCCCATTCTTCATCCGGCACGTCTCTATTCACTTTTTTCAAACTGGAACAAGAATGTGTATTACGGCCGCCGTTTCCTTTTCTACGAAGAGTGGGACGATGCTGCATCGGAAAATCTTGTAGCCCTTGACAAGGAACTGTTCATGCTGCTCGACAAACTCCCTGTAACACCCGGCTATCTCACTCCAATACTTGAATATTACGAAAGCAGCAGCGTAAGCGCGCTTACAAGGAAGATAACCTCAATTGAAAGCTTCAAAGGCATTCTCTCTCCAATGGTACAGAGCAGCAATGGCTGGCAGCCCGATTTAAGCAGCAGATACTTTCAGGAGGATTTCAACTACGGTTTGCGCTTTATTCATGATATTGCACACAGTTTAGGCATTGATGTTCCCAATATTGATAGAATTTACGAGTGGGGCATAAGGCTTATGAAGGAGAATGGCTGATTATTCAAGTATAATCAGGAAAGTCACCTTTTCATCGTTATTCTGTGAAAGGCTTATTGTTCCTCCATGCAGGCGTATAATCTGTTTTGATACGGCAAGCCCAATTCCTGAACCGTCGTTTTTTGTGGTAAAGAATGGGGTGAAAATGTTTGCTGCTACATCCGGCGGTATTGCACCGCCGCTGTTGCTAACCTCAATATGCACCTTTTCATCGGGGGCAATATGTGAGTTAAGTTCAATACTTTGCGCACCGCCTCGCAATGCGCAGGCCTCAACGGCATTCTTTACAAGGTTTACAATAACTTGCTGAAGCTGTATTCTGTCGGCATATATCATGGTATCTTCGGGAGTGACAGAGAATGCCAGCGTTGTGTTTCCTGAATCAATAAGGGAAACAGCTTCACTGAATAGGTCTGTTAGGTAAAATGGCGCTTTGTTTGGAGGCGGTATGCGTGTTATCGAGCGGAATGAATCGACAAACTGCATAAGCCTGTCGCTTGTATTGTGTATTGTTTCAAGGCCTTGCTGCAGCACTTCGGCATTTTCCTTATTATGCAAGAGCGTATTGCTTATTGATGTTACGGGTGCAAGCGAATTCATTATCTCATGGGTAAGTATGCGTGTAAGCTTCTCCCATGCAAGGCCTTCCTGAGTATCAAGCTCGCGGTTTATGTTCTCAATGGAGACTACGCGCAGATTATGTCCGGCATGCTGCATTAGAGAGCAGTTCAGCAGCAGTGTTATCTCTCCGGTCTCTGTTGTGAAGCATACGCTTTTCTGCTCCATAGGTGATATTGCAAGCATTGTGTCGGCAAGGTTTTGCGATATTGGCCGCAGCCTGTCGGCATGACTGAGCATTTTAATGCCAAGCAGTTCCAGAGCTTTGCTGTTGTGCTTCATTACCGTGCCGTTGTCAAGCAGAATGATTATGCCTATGTTGGCACACTCCATAATGGTTTCAAAATATTTTTCTTTCTCCTTTGCGTTCGCCTTAGCTTCATCAAGCACCTCTTTTATTCTGTTGAGAGAGTAGTTTACAACGGCATTTTCGGTGCGCCGTGGAGTGTCTATGAAGCGGAATGAGAAATCATCGTTTCGTACTGCATTGAAAATAAAGTCAAGATTTTTTACTATTCTGCGGTAGATATTCACAAGTTTCCATGCAAGAACAGCAATCAGCACTGCTGCCGGAAAGAGGTATCCGTTAAGTCCGCGTGTCACAAGCCACCCAAAAAGCACGCTTGCTGCCACAAGCGTGGCAACAAGCAGTAATATTCTGAAAAGCGGCAGCTTGTGTCTGTTCATAATCCGTAACGCTTTATCTTGTTGTACAATGTCTGCCGGGTTATCCCTAATCTCTGAGCTACCATAGAAAGGTTGCCTCCGCATGATTCTATTGCATTTGCAATAGCCTCCCGTTCCATCTCTTCAAGTGTTGAGGCTGTGCTTTGTACGCTTCCTTTGGGAACATAAAGCTGGAGATGTTCCGGCTGAATCTCATTGCCATCGCACATGATGACCGCCTTTTCCATGATATTCTGAAGTTCACGAATATTCCCCTCGAAAGTGTGTGCAGTGAGCCTTGCAGCAGCATTCTGGGAGATGCTTATTGGCTGTTTGCCGTACTTCTCGCAGTAGTGCTTAAGAAATATGCCGGCAAGCGGAACAATATCCACAGCGCGTTTCCTTAGCGGCGGGAGGTTTATGTGAATGGTATTTATGCGGAAGAGGAGGTCTTGCCTGAACTCGCCGTTTTCGGCCATCGCAAAGAGGTTGCGGTTGGTTGCTGCCACAAGCCGTATGTCTATTGCCTGAGAGATATTGCCTCCCAATGGAGTAACCGTGCGGTTTTGCAGCGCTGCGAGCATTTTTGCCTGAAGGTGCAGTGGAAGGTTGCCAATCTCGTCCATGAAGAGGGTAGAGCCGTTTGCTGCAACCATTTTTCCGTCGCGGTCGCTGTATGCATCGGTAAAAGCACCTTTCTTGTGACCAAAAAGCTCGCTTTCAAAAAGCTGTTCAGGAATTGCGCCCATGTCAAGAGCTGCCATAGGCTTGCTGCTTCGTGCTGAAAGACGGTGAATCTCGCGGGCAAGAAGCTCTTTTCCCGTTCCATTCTCTCCGGTTATAAGTATATTGGCATCTGTTGCCGCTACACGCTCAACAACAGTGCGTATATGTGCCATTTCGGCACTTGAACCCCAAAACATCGGCATTTCCTTGCGCGCCGGCAATGCACTCTTCTTTCCCTTCTCTTTTGAACTTTCAAGTGCGTTTGTCAGTGTCTCAATAAGCTTGTCGTTATTCCAGGGCTTTACAACAAAGTCAAATGCTCCGTGTTTCATTGCTTTCACTGCAAGGTCAATGTCAGCGTATGCGGTAAAGAGCACAACCTTAAGCCCGGGAAATTTGGATATGCTCTCTCTTAGCCAGTATATGCCTTCGTTGCCGCTGTTTATTCCTGCATTGAAGTTCATGTCAAGCAGCAGGACATCGGGCTTTTCGGCCGCAATTGCAGCAATGAGTGTCGTTGGCGAGGACAATGTCACCACCTTTGTGAAATATCCGTCGGCAAGCAGTTTCACTGCCGATAGAATGTTCTTGTTGTCATCAACAATAAGTAATACACCTCTTTTTGCCATAGTGCGAAGTTAATAATAATTTTTAGAAATTTAGAAGTTGTCAACTTCTAAATTGACTTGACCACGTCGGCCGGGTTTTCCGTCGCGGCCTTCCACGAGCGCAATGTAACTAACAATGCTGTCAGCAATGCCACTATTGCAAGCACTGCCAGCGGCAGCCACAATGAGAGTTCAATGCGGTTTGCAAACTGCTCAAGCCAGTTGCCGGCAATAATCCAGGCAATTGGTGCAGCTATGGCAAAGCACGCTGTCACAATAGCTGCGTAACGGCGGTTGAACATAGCCACAACACTGCCCGATGTTGCACCGTAGACCTTGCGCACGGCAATCTCGCGGCGGCGGTGCTGTGTCTCAAAGAGCACGATGCCGAACACGCCCATCAGTGAAATTGCCACGGCTATAAGGGCAAAGAAAGAGATAACAACTGTCTGTTTTTTTGTATCGCCATAGACCTTGGCAATGGCACTGTCGGCAAACTCAATATCAGGTTCGCTTGCATTTGGCTCAACTCTCTTGGCAGCGGCCTTTATCTCTTTTGACATAGCCTCAATGTCTGTTCCTCTGTTCAGGCGCACATAAAATATTCCATGGGCGTATAGTTGTCCAGAATAGAGCATGGTGTTTATTTTGGGAGAGTTTGCACCCATGAAATTTATATGCGGAATTATGCCTGTAATTTCCACATCGTCCCATTTGTCCCCTATTCCAAGCCCTGTAGCCTTTGAAGTGTAGTCTGTAATGATAAAGCCATCTTTACCTTCTGTAAATCCCTCTCCTGCCAATATGGGAATGCCAAGAACCTCGGGCGCATTGTGGCTTACACTCCACAGATTTATTGCAACCATTCTGTTTTTGATAGCTCTTGACTGCTCGCTATGGGAGTGCCCGAAGAGGGAATTGTTAGCCGAGGCAACACCTGAAATCCCTGGAATCTTCTCAAGCTCTTCAATGAATATATTGCTTTTGCCTGACAGGTCAGGCGCTTCAACTGCCAACAGGTTCTCGCGTTCTATGCCAATATCGTAACGCACCATGTAGCGGTACTGAATGGAGAATACAAGCGCTATAATCATCAGAATCATAGAGGCAATGAACTGCAACGATACAAGTAAGGAGCGCAATGCGCGCCCAGCTTTGGATGATGCAAAGCCGCTTCTTACAGCCATTGATGCGTTGAACCTTGTTATGTATAAAGCAGGATAGATGGCTGCTCCCAAGGCCATGACAATGGCTGCGGCAAGTACAAAACTTATTGTGGCAATATTGTCTGCAATGGCAAGCGAACCAGTAATGTATTCGTTTACGAAGCTGCCGTCAATGGCGTGTACAATGCAAAGCGCAGTAACCAAAGCCACCACAACGAGCCCCACAGCCTCTAACAGAAAATTCATGCGCATTGTCCACTTGCCTGCACCAAATACCTTGCAGATATTCACTGTGCGTATTCTTACCGGTATAAGGGCCATAAAGAAATTTATGAAATTTATGAATGCTACAATTACTATCACAAACGCAATTGCAAGCATTGTTACCGTGGTGCTCCATGAACCGCTGGGGTAGTCCTCATATTCGGTGTTGAAATAGAAATCATCCATTGGAACTAATTTAATGGTCATCTCAAGCGCTTTCGCCTTTTCCTCATTGCTTATCTCATTTCCGGTTGCAGCAACATATTCGGCATAGAGCTGCTCTCCGAATTCACGGAATTTCTTGCTCCAAAGGGCAGCGTAGTCATTTGGGTCGGCCCCATCTTTAAGCTTAACAAATACGGAATAGTTCCAGTTTTGGTTGTCCATGCCGTTCTTTCGGTTATCGTTGCGGAACATTTGCTTGTCCGACAATATAGTATTCTTCTCGAAATCCTTGAATATAGCAACTACGGTAAGCGGTGTTCCCGGGTTAAGATTCTCATCGGCCAGATTTACAATGGAACCCACTGTGATGCCCATTGCATTAGCGGCGCTTTCCGATACTGCAACAGCATCTTCCTGCTTGAAGTCCTCCCTGTTTCCTGCGATAATGTCAAAAGAGAATACATCAAGGAGCGGACTGTTGCAATTTACCATGTTACATGCGATTCTTTCGCTGCCGCCTTCCCTGTTTATCCATACAGAGCCTTCAGCAGTATAGCTGGTCATTGAAGCTATTGCCTCCACGAACGGCAATTCTTCGGCCGTGTCGTAGCATATAGGGTTGGGAACGCTCTCCTCCCATCCTCCAAAGATTTCGGAATAGGGCGAAAGCATATAAATGCGCTCACTATCCTTTATCGAGCTGTTAAAGGTCATGGAGTAGTGCACCTGTGCCATTATTATGTAGAAGGCTGTAAATGCCAGCGCCAGTCCGGCAATATTAAGCAGCGATGCAATCTTGTACCGCTTGAGCGTTGTTATAAAATTGTTTAATGCTGTTTTCATTGTTCTAAATGTTATTAGTTTCCGGTTTTTATCATTTCTGCAGGATTCTCGTTTGCGGCACGCCATGAAAGCAAAAGGTGTATTGCATACGCCCGACATTGCAATGCAGTTGTTCACCCTCCCTGCCGGAGAGGGCCGGGGCTCTCTTTAGAGTTTGTTTGCAACATCAGTCACAATCTGTCCGTCAAAGAGGCATATAGTGCGCGAAGCATACTGAGCATCGTGCTGCGAGTGGGTGACCATGATAATAGTTGTTCCTTCGCGGTTCAGTTCCTGAAGAAGATGCATAACCTCCTGGCCGTTCTTTGAATCAAGGTTGCCTGTTGGCTCATCGGCAAGCACAAGCTTTGGACTTGAGACAACTGCGCGCGCTATTGCCACGCGCTGCTGCTGGCCTCCTGAGAGCTGCTGGGGAAAATGTCCTGCGCGGTGCGATATATTCATTCGCTCGAGAATGCTGTTTACACGCTGCTTGCGCTCCGAGGCCTTTACTCCCATATATACGAGCGGCAGCTCCACATTTTCAAATACAGTCATCTCGTCAATGAGATTGAACGACTGGAATACGAAGCCCAAATTGCCCTTCCTGAACTGAGTGCGTTCCTTTTCGCGCAGTCCGCCAACCTCCTTGCCAAGCAGGGTGTATTTGCCGTTTGTGGGGTTGTCAAGCAGGCCAAGAATGTTCAGAAGGGTTGACTTGCCGCAGCCCGATGGGCCCATGACAGCAACAAACTCACCTTCCTTTACCTCAAATGAAACACCGTTAAGAGCAATGGTCTCAATCTCTTCTGTGAAGAAGCTTTTCTTCAAATTTTCTACTTTAAGCATAATTGTATTTTTTAAGTTATTTATTTAATTATCATTTGTTTATTGCTTTGACAGGATTATCGTTCGCAGCCTTGTAATTGTTGTAAGTAACGTATAAATATTGTCCAGTTCATCCTGAGTGAAACTAGGAATCTCTTAACCACATTGAGATATTTGCCTTTGGAGGCATCGTAGTTTTCCGTTTTCCGTTTTCACCTTTCCGTTTTCACCTTTGCCAGCGCTGTCTAATCGCAACCCGCACGGCACAAACTGCGTCTGTGCTTCGTGCGACTAATTGCTGCCAGCGCTGTCTAAACTTCGCCTCCGGCTCCGCTTTCCGCTTTCCGCTTTCAGTTTTCAGTTTTCCGTTTTTAAAATAAGCACTTCATTGTCACCAAAATTGTCGTATGACGATGTTATAACCTTCTCGCCCTTGGAGAGACCTTCAAGAACCTCGTAGAATCTTGGATTCTGCCGTCCTATGCGTATTTCGCGCCTGTAGGCCTTTTCTCCGCTTTCGTCGAGCACATAAATCCAGCGGCCGCCGGTTTTTTGGAAAAATGCCCCGCGGGGAATGTAAACCGCCTCAACAGGCTGTCCCAGCTGCAGGTTCAGGTTATATGTCTGTCCGGTGCGTATATTGTCGGGCAGTTCACTGTTGAAGGTGAGGTCTACCCTGAACTTGCCCTCGCGCACCTCGGGATACACTTTTCTTATAATCATTCCATAACTGTTATCCTGGCGCATAAAGGATGCCGTAAGACCGGTAACAATACGGTCAATGTAATGCTCGTCAACCATGGCGGTTACCTTGTAGGCCGAAAGGTCGTTTATCTGTCCTATTGCGCTGCCCTGCGAGAGTGTCTGTCCAAGGACAGCGCTGAGCATGCCAAGCTCTCCATCTATGGGTGCTTTCACCTTGAGGTTATCAACACGCTCGCGTATAAGCTGCATGTTGAGCTGCATTGAACGAAGGTTCTCGTCAAGCTGCGCCACCTGCACTGTACGGTAGAGCGAGTCTTGACGCTGGCGTTCGCGTACAAGTGAGCGCCGGTTCAGTGCAAGTTCATAATCCTCTTTCGACTGCAAATATACTTCGCGGGCAATAAGCTTCTCGTTAAAAAGTTCTTTGTTCTGTTCATGGGCGCGCTGCTTGCGTGTGACTTCAAGGTCGAGCTGGAGCATCTCCTGACGGAGCGAAAGGCGTTCCTGTTCCATTGATATAAGAGTGTTGCGCAGGATGTTCTGCTTTTCGGCGAGGTCGGCTTCCGATTGCAGAATCTGCATGGACAGCTGCTTGTTCGACAGTTCAAGTATTACATCCCCGGTTTTTACTGAAGTGCCCTCATCGGCAACTATGCGCTCAACCACCCCGCTCTCAAGCGGGGAGAGCTGCATTGTTGTCATTGGCTGTACTGTTCCGCTCAGGCTTACATAATCATTGAACTCGCCCTCTTCAACACTTGATACCGTAACGGTGGCCATGTTTACACGCAGTGTCGTGGTGTTCTCTTTCATAAGAAGCCATACAACAAGCACGGTTACAAGTGCTCCACCCAGATAAGGCAGGCTTTTCTTGCTGAACAGGGCACGCCATCCGTTTTTCTTTTCTAATTTTATATCCATAGCATTTTGTTTATTTATTTGTAATTATAAGCGGAATGCCACTGTAATAGTCTACCATCCGTTTTTCAATCATATACTGCAGTTGTGAGTGCAGGCGGTCGGACTTTGCCTGCAACAGTGTTGTTGCTGCACTCTGCAGTTCAATGGCAGTTACAAGGCCTTTGTCAAATTTGGCGGCAATGCCATCGTATGCCAGCTGCGAAGCCTCAACCTTCTTCACAGCCTGGTTGTAGAGCTTTCCGTATCCGTTCATGCGGCGGCACGCCTGCACAACCTCGTTCTCTACTGAGCTGCGCACAGCCAACAGCTCAAGCTCGGCATTGCGCAATGCATTGCGCGAAGAGCGCACCGATGCCTTGCGGCTTAGATTGCTGAATATAGGAAGCGACATTGAAACACCAATGTATTCACCGCAGTTGTTCTTGAACTGTGATGCAAAGGAGGGGTATGACTGCTTGCCGTTTAAATTGGTATAGTAGTTAGTATTTATACCCGCTGACAGGCTTATTGTGGGAAACCAGGCGCCTTTTGCACGCGCATAGTGCAGCTTGTACTCTTTTACGGCAAGTTCCGACGAGAGTACCTGGGCGTTGCACAAAAGGGCTTGTTCAACAACTTTCTGCACCGGGGCTTCGTCTGCGGCTGTTACGGTGAAACTCTCTCCGGCAACATCAAATTCAGTATCATAGGGCATGTTCATTGTCTCGCGCAGGGCAATCCACGCCATGGCAAGATTGTTCTGCTGCTCGGTAAAGAGATAATCATAGTTAGCCTCCTGCGATGCAACCTCGGCAACCTCAGCTGCGCTTTTTCGCCCAAGTTCATAGAGTTTCTGTGCCTGATGAAACCTTTTGCGGGATTCCGAGAGCTGCTCCCCGGCAATAGTCACAGCCTCTTTGTAATATATGACATCGGTGTATGCCTTCATTACATCCATAGCCACTTTGTCTCGTGCTATTTGAAGGTCGCTGTATCCGCGCTCACGCGCAACCTTTGCAGCGCGTATGCTGTTCACATAGCGAAGTCCTGCAAAAAGAGGCATAGATGCCGAAAGGCTGTAGGAGTTGCCGAATGTGGATATTGTTGTGTAGTTGTTTGTTTCGGGGTTGATAGAACGGCCGAAATTTGTTGATGCCGATATGTTTGCCGAAACAGAAGGGAACAGTGCTGCTACTGACTGCCTGTAATTCATTTTGGCATTGTCAAGGGCATTCTTCTGCTTGCCTACTGAAACAGAGTGTTCAACGGCGTAGGCCATGCATTCGTCTAGTGTCATAACCTGTGCCTGTACAGTAGTAAAGGATAGGCATCCTGCAATAATCATTATAGATAATCTTTTCATATAAGAGACTGTTTGAATATCTAAAAACATTTCTGCAAGATTACATGCCAAAAGCGTGCCAAAATATATAATCCATTTGTAATTAACAACATAGTGATTCTTAAATTTTAACCGTTTGTCAAATATTTAGACAACCGGTGTAAAATCATTGGACAGCACGGCTGTTTGTGTCAATATTACAACCTTGATTTTATATTTGTAATGTTTCTTTGGATAGTTTTTAAATTACTTAATATTATGGATGGACAATTTGAAAGTGAAGAATTTTTCTATTCTAATGATTTGGAAGAATTAAAGAAAGAGAGGAAAAAACGCCAAGCTTTACATGCATTACTTCCTTATTCAATGGGTGGTAAAGACAATGTTAACTATGTATTGGTCGAAGAAAAGAAATCAAATGACACAAAAAGTGATTCTGATTTTGAAAATGACAAAAAAAAATATAATTTTGACCCATGGGAACTTGAGAGGACACTTGATTGGATGAGGGTTATAAGGTATCCAAAGTTAAATGGAGAATATGGAACGCAAATCCTTGATAGAGCTCCTTATCATGAGGAAGAAATTCCTTACATAAGTAATGCGAAGTTTGAGTCTGTTATAGGTGATTCTTTGTATTCTGAAGGTGGTTATTCTAATAATAAGAATGACAGAGGTGGAGAGACAAATTTTGGTATAACAAGAAGTTTTATGGAGGATTATAAATATGCATTGCCAGGTGGGGAGGCTATACCAATTAAGGATTTGACAATTGACGATGCAAAAAAATTATTTAAAGCTTTGTGGGAACGGTATAATTTATGGCAGATTAGGGACAAGAAACTTGCATATGCAATAAATGATTACATGATAAATTCTTATGCCGGCAGTGTTGCCCGCAGAATACAAAAAATATTAAATAGTCAAGGAGCTTCGTTAAAAGTTGATGGTTGTTTTGGACCGAAGAGCCTTGAGGCAATACATAAAGCAGATACCAAATGGCTTATTGATGAGATTATAAAAGAGCGTTATTCGCACTATAGAGAATTAGTGAAGAAAGATCCTGGTCAGATTGAATTTTATACCGGGTGGATAAAGCGCTTGAACCGTGTTTCAGAGAAGTGCGGCAGTGAACTTAGGTTTCCAATAAAATATTAATTTTATCATGAAAAAAACATTGTTGGTTTTTGCAGTGCTTATAACAGCGTTGCTTGCATTGCAAAGTTTTCGCAGCGCGCCACAGGACGATGGCGAATTATCGCCATTTGTGGGGACATGGGATTGGGAATATAATCCTGAACTTACTCACCGTTTCTCAATATGGATTGGGGAGAGAAACGATTCTTTGCTCTTTACAATGGGTGGTGTCTTTTATAGTGGCAGTAGAATACATATGCCTGATTATGGTGATGACAATAATTTCCTTCAATTGATGCGAATTAAAAAGACAGAAGGGACTCTTGTGAAAGGTAAAATGTGCGCAGCTATGTCAAATGCCTATTTTAATATAAAAAGAGCAAAAACATACAATGATTTTTCATTTGAACTGCTCAATGATACAACAATGCTGTTTATACATAGTGATACATTAAGTTTCTGGCCCGATACAGCAGTGATGAGACGCAGAGATTACGTTAACAATATCTTCTCCAATGAATGCCATTATTACATGCGTCTTGATAAGTAAAAACGGCTTTATCGCAAGATGGCAAGAACGCTGTACCGCTTAAAAGGTAGTATTCCAAGAATCAGCTCCATTATGAACTGTTCATGGCAGGTTTTATCCCTACAATGAACGGTTCATGTTTTTTTTTACTATCTTCGTAGCGTTAAAAAAATACAGAGCATGGTACTGAATTACATTTGGATAGCATTCTTTCTTTTGGCTTTTGTCATATCAATGGGAAAGCTTCTCTTCATGGGCGATACAACGGTATTTCCGGCTGTAATAACATCAACCTTTGACCAGGCAAAGAACGCATTTGAAATTTCGCTGGGGCTTACCGGCGTGCTCTCGCTCTGGATGGGAATAATGAAGATTGGGGAGAAGGGCGGATTGGTTGCCGGGCTTGCAAAATTGCTTAGTCCGGTGCTTAATAAGATTTTCCCCGATATTCCGAAAGGGCATCCGGTTATGGGAACAATGTTCATGAACTTCTCGGCCAATATGCTGGGGCTTGACAACGCCGCAACTCCAATGGGCTTGAAGGCTATGCAGGAGCTTCAGGAGATTAACACCGACAAGGATACCGCAAGCAACCCCATGATAATGTTCCTGGTGCTCAACACATCGGGGCTTACGCTTATACCGGTGTCGGTGCTGCTTTATCGTGCAACGGCCGGTGCAGCCAATCCCACCGATGTATTTATTCCAATTCTGCTGGCTACAACAGTGTCTACCGTAGTAGGCCTCGTTATCACAAGCATCTACCAGCGCATAAATCTGTTTAACAGAACAATGATGCTGTTTCTGCTTGGAGTGTGCCTGCTCATTGCCGGAGGCACATGGGGTATGATGCAGCTGTCGCAGGTACATATAGAGATTGTGTCGACCTCGCTTGCTAACATAATACTTTTTTCAGTAATAGTAATATTCATCATTGCCGGCATGCGGGCCAAAATAAATGTGTACGATGCCTTTATTGAGGGAGCAAAGGAGGGTTTTGGCACAGCTGTGCGCATAATCCCCTACCTCATTGCCATACTTGTTGCCATTGGTGTGTTCCGCGCTTCGGGCGGCATGGATGTTATAATGGACGGCATTGCATGGTGCGCCAATTCCATGGGTTGGGGCGATGATTTTGTAGGCGCTCTGCCCACAGCAATAATGAAGCCTCTGAGCGGCAGCGGTGCAAGGGGAATGATGATTGATGCCATGAACACCTACGGCGCCGATTCGTTTGCCGGCCGTTTGGCCTGTCTTTTCCAGGGCGCGACAGACACTACATTCTACATTCTTGCCGTCTACTTCGGCAGCGTGGGAGTACGCAAGACACGCCATGCTGTGACATGCGGACTGCTTGCCGACCTTGCCGGAATTATTGCGGCAATAATAATTGCATATATATTCTTTGGATAAAAGTTACAGATTATGATAAGCTACCAGACAGAGGGCGTGAAGATGCCCGCAATAAAAAGGCGCGAGACAACAGCGTGGATAAAGGCTGTTGCTGCCACATACGGCAAGAAGGCAGGTGATATTGCCTGCATTTTCTGCAGCGACGAGAAAATTCTTGAAGTGAACCGCGAGTATCTGCAGCACGATTATTACACCGACATCATAACCTTTGACTACTGCGAAGGCGATACAATAAGCGGCGACCTCTTCATTTCGCTTGACACAGTGCGCAGCAACAGCGAAATGGTGGGTGCTGCATACGAGCAGGAACTTCACCGTGTTATAATTCATGGCGTGCTGCATCTGTGCGGAATAAACGATAAGGGCGAAGGCGAGCGTGAGATAATGGAGGCGTGTGAGGATAAGGCGCTGGCAATGCTTTAATAATGTTTATTAAATTTCAAGCAGTCTATAAACCAAAAGCAGATTTCTTTGTCCTATATTTGCATGCATGCTGTTTTGCGTTGCTGCAGCAAGGAGATAAGCTGATGGGCGAGCCATGCAGTGATTTTTAGAAGCCTTTTATATGTTAAAGCGCTGTGTAAACATAATAAAGCACTATCATGTGTCAATAGTCACATTTTGCGTGATTCTCTACCTGAGCCTCTACAAGCCGGCAGGGAAGAGTGCGATAATGATGTTTGCCAACATGGACAAGGTGGCTCATTTTATGATGTATGCCACATTCAGCGCTGTGCTTTGGTATGAATATTGCCACTGCCACCACAGAATAAACTACTTTAGGCTGCTGCTTTCCTCATTCCTTGCTCCGGCACTGCTCAGCTGGATAATGGAGATTTTACAGGAAAAGCTTACGAAGTACCGCTCTGGCGACCCTATGGACCTGCTCTTCAATGTTCTTGGTATAATTTTTGCAAACATTTTATGCCTTGCACTTGGCAAATATCTGCTTGGGAAAAGGTCAAGGAAAAAAGAGACGAGGAGCGCTTGAGTGTTCCGGCGGCTGCATTAACATTTCGGCATAAAACCGCTTCCTGATGCGGGAATCAGCTACCAAAGCTTGAACGGGAAGCGTGTAAGATGCGAATTGTAGTATTTTCTCTCGCCCGTAACCTCCTCGCCCAAGAAATCGGGGCGCTCGAACTGCTGGCTAATATTATCAAGTTCAACTTCAGCAACAACAAGCCCTTCATTGTCGCCATGGAACTCGTCAACCTCAAAAGTGTGGCTGCCGCACTTCACAAGATAGCGTGTCTTGTCAATGATGCCGCCATGACACAGCTTCATAAGTTCCCAGGCCTCATCGGCGGGAATCTCCTTTTCCCATTCGTAGCGGCTGAGGCCATTATCTAAAGATGGCCCTTTTATTGTAATGTATCCTTTGCCGCCCCTTACCCTTACACGAGCAGAGTTGCCGCCTTCGCGGCACAGATACCCCTGTGCAATCCTGTCGCTGTGAAAGGCTGCACTCCTGTAGGCGTCGCTTGTTACAAGGAACTTTCTCTCAATCTCAAGAGCCATGGCAGGATTTGCTTATTACCGGGTTTATTACTTTGCGTCCTCGGAGAACTCCATGAGGAAGGCCTTGATGAAACCGTCTATCTTGCCATCCATGACACCGCCAACGTCCGATGTCTGGTAATTTGTACGGTGGTCCTTCACGCGGCGGTCGTCAAATACATAGCTGCGAATCTGCGAACCCCACTCAATTTTCTTCTTGCCTGCCTCAACCTTTGCCTGCTCCTCCATGCGGTGCTGCATCTCCTTGTTGTAGAGGATTGAGCGCAGCTGACGCATAGCGTTCTCCTTGTTCTTTGGCTGGTCGCGGGTTTCGGTATTTTCAATCAGAATCTCCTCCTCAGCGCCGGTGTAAGGATCTTTGTACTGGTAGCGCAGACGTACACCCGATTCCACCTTGTTCACATTCTGTCCGCCGGCACCGCCGCTTCGGAAGGTGTCCCAAGATATGCGTGCTGGCTCAACCACCACCTCAATGCTGTCATCGACAAGCGGGGTTACGAATACCGAACTGAACGAAGTCATTCGCTTGCCCTGAGCATTGTATGGGCTGACGCGCACCAAACGGTGCACGCCATTCTCGCCTTTTAGATAGCCGTATGCATAAGGGCCTTTGAGCTCAAGGGTGACAGTCTTTATACCGGCGTCCTCAGCTTCCTGAAGGTTGGCTACGGTCATCTTGTAGCCGTTTGCCTCGGCCCAGCGCATATACATGCGCATGAGCATGCTTGCCCAATCCTGCGCCTCTGTTCCTCCCGCTCCCGAATTTATCTTGAGCACGCAATCCATATCGTCGGCCTCGCCGCGGAGCATGTTTTTTAATTCAAGTTCTTCAACAGCAGCAAGTGCGCGTGCATAGGCATCGTCAACCTCATGCTCCTCAACCATCTCCTCGCGGTAGAGCTCCATGGCCATTTCGGCCTCCTCGGTACGGTTCTTAACCTCCTTGTAACCGTCAATCCACCCCTGCAGAGCCTTCACTTTTTTCATTTGAGCCTCAGCCTCCTTGGCATTGTCCCAGAATCCGGGGGCTTGGGTGCGAAGCTGCTCCTCCTCAACCTGTATAATCTTCTCGTCTATTGAAAGGTACTGCTTGAGCGCCTCGGTGCGCTCCTTTATATCCTTAAGCTGGTCGGTTGTAATCATTTGCTGTGTATCTTTTTTGAAATTCTCCGCGAAGATACAACGATATTCAAAAATACGCAAATATATGCGCGCGCAAAGGTTGTTTCCGAACGCTTCTTTACTGCCATTTGTTGATAAATAATACTACATGTATTTTGAAAATGCACTTTTCATGTTGTAACTTTGCAGACTGAAGAAGATATTTTGCATGAATATAAGCGAACCGAATGTAAAACAAGCTGTAGAGCTGCTTAAAGTACTTATAAACACCCCATCGCTAAGCCGCGAAGAGGGCGATGCGACAGACCGTCTGCAGATGTTCATTGAACGTGGCGCGCCTGTGCAGTGCGAAGTGCACCGTCATCTCAACAATCTGTGGTGCGTTGCGCCGGGATACGATGCCGGCCGTCCAACCCTTTTGCTCGATGCGCATATTGACACAGTAAAGCCTGTCAGCGGATGGAGCAAGCACCCATTTACGCCCATAGTGGAAGGCGACAGAATATACGGCCTTGGAAGCAATGACGATGGCGCATCGCTTGTCACCCTGCTGCAGGTATTCTACAAAATTTGCGAGAGCAAGCAGAACTACAATACAATATTTCTTGCATCGGCCGAAGAGGAGGTTTCGGGAAAGAACGGAATAGAGGCTGTCATACCGCATCTGCCCCCCATTTCATGCGCCATAATAGGCGAACCAACAAGCATGCATCCTGCAGTTGCCGAAAAGGGACTTATGGTGCTTGATTGCGTTGCTGAGGGCGTATCGGGCCATGCTGCGCGCAACGAGGGAGTGAATGCAATATACAATGCCATGCAGGATATTGAATGGTTTCGCAATCATAAATTCCCCAAGTCATCGGAACTTTTCGGTGATGTAAAGATGACTGTGACTCAAATTTCGGCCGGCACGCAGCACAATGTGATTCCCGACAGCTGCAGCTATGTGGTGGATATAAGAAGCAATGAGCGTTATTCGAACAGTGAACTGCTTGAAATAATAGAGAAAAGCGTAAAAAGCAAGGTCGCAGCGCGTTCAACACGCCTTAACTCATCGGCAATATCCTTAGAGCACCCGCTTGTAAAGCGTGCTGTAGAGCTCGGACGCAAGCCTTATGGCTCGCCCACGCTCTCAAATCAGGCGCTGCTTACAGTTCCTACGCTCAAAATGGGCCCTGGCGACACAACCCGCTCGCACACGGCCAATGAGTTTGTACTTGTAAGCGAAATACGCGAAGGCATGGAGCTGTTCTGTAAAATGCTTGACGGACTGAAAATATAGTGGTGTTCGTCTCATTCAAACAACTTCTAATTGTTGAATAAATAAAGCCGAATTCTCTTCAATGGATGATTTTTTCAATTTTACCAAGGGGCAGCGCAGGGGAATATTGCTCTTTGCACTTATTGTGGCCGCTGCGCTTTTCATAGCGTGGATGTAGCGTGCTGAAATGTAAACAGTGCCGAATTGCAAAAAGTATGCCTTAAATTTTAAAATGAATGTTTTGTGTGCTATTTTTGCATAAAACATATTTTAGCATGAACGGAGATTTCAATATACGCGGCAAAAACAGCGACAAGGAGTTTGAGAATGCTTTAAGGCCTCTTTCCTTCCCCGATTTCAACGGTCAGGAGAAGATTGTGAGCAACCTTAAGATATTTGTTCAGGCTGCCCGCATGCGTGGCGAGTCGCTCGACCATGTGCTGCTTCATGGCCCTCCGGGCTTAGGAAAGACCACCTTGAGCAACATTATTGCAAATGAGCTTGGAGTGGGCTTCAAGGTTACATCAGGCCCGGTGCTTGACAAGCCTGGCGACCTTGCCGGAATTCTTACCTCGCTTGAACCAAACGACGTGCTTTTCATTGACGAAATCCATCGTCTCTCGCCAATAGTCGAGGAGTACCTCTATTCGGCAATGGAGGACTACAGAATAGATATACTTATTGACAAAGGCCCTTCGGCAAGGTCAATACAGATTGACCTCAGTCCTTTTACCCTTATCGGCGCTACAACGCGAAGCGGATTGCTCACAGCTCCCTTGCGTGCGCGCTTTGGCATAAACATGCATCTTGAGTACTATGACAGCAAGACGCTTGCGGGCATAATCAGCCGTTCGGCGCAGATTCTTGGCGTTACTTTTGACGATGAGGCTACTTATGAGATTGCACGGCGCAGCCGTGGCACGCCGCGTATCGCAAATGCGCTGCTGCGCCGCGTGCGCGACTTTGCCCAGGTAATGGGCAACGGCCACATAACCAACGCTATTGCGAAAATGGCGCTTGAGGCGCTTAACATTGACAAGTACGGCCTCGACGAGATTGACAACAAAATACTGTGTACCATAATTGACAAGTTCAAGGGCGGTCCTGTGGGCATTGGAACAATAGCTACCGCGCTTAGCGAGGATACCGGAACTATTGAGGAGGTTTATGAGCCCTATCTGATAAAGGAGGGATTCATAAAGCGCACCCCGCGCGGCCGCGAGGTTACCGACCTTGCCTACAAGCATTTGGGACGCAGCCGGTATAACAACGGTGAACAAGGAACACTATTCTAATAAAAATATATGGGTAAACTTCAGTCTTTAGTAAAGGATACGGTGATATATGGTGTAAGCAGCATTGTAGGCCGTTTCCTGAATTATCTGTTAGTCCCCCTCTACACGGCAAAAATGACGGTGGAGAGCGGCAACTATGGTGTTGTTACAAATGTCTATGCATGGACTGCAATACTGCTTGTAATACTGACCTTTGGCTTTGAGACAACATTCTTCCGCTTCGCAAGCAAGAGCGGTGCAAATGTTAACAAGGTTTTTTCAATGTCAATGCAGGTGGTGGGTGCGCTCTGCGGCATATTCCTGCTGCTTGTGTTTGCCTTTATGCCGTCGGTGTCCGGTGCTCTTGGCTATGCGTCTAATCCTGAATTCATAGGAATGATGGCGGTTGTGGTGTCTCTTGATGCATTGCAGGCTATTCCGTTCGGGCTTCTGCGCTTCCAGAAGCGTCCGATAAAGTTTGCTGCACTCAAGCTGCTGAACATATTTACAAATATATCTCTGAACCTTATTGTGTTCCTGCTGCTGCCGTATATACACTCAAAGAATCCCGATTTGCTGGGCGGTTTCTACGAACCCAACAACCAGGCATTTTATGTGTTCCTGATAAACCTTGTCTGTACATCGTTCATAACATTCTTTTTTATCCCGGAACTAAGGCTTTTCCGCTTTACAGCCGATATGTCCATGCTCAGGAGCATGCTCAAATATTCGTGGCCGCTGCTTTTGTTGGGCGTTGCCGGAATCCTCAACCTGAATGCCGACAAGATTCTCTACCCCTATCTTGTTCCCGGGCAGAAGGGAATAGTGGAACTGAGCGTATATGGCGCGGCGGTGAAGGTTGCTGCCATTATGGCTATGCTCATGCAGGCCTTCAGGTATGCCTACGAACCGTTTGTGTTCGGCAACAGCCAGGGCAAGGACAGCAAGACGCTCTATGCTACGGCAATGAAATACTTTATTGTTGTTGCCATGATTGCCTTCCTTGCTGTAGTGTTCTACATGGATATTTTGCGCTACATTGTTGCTCCTGCCTATTGGGAAGGCCTGAAGGTTGTGCCCATAGTAATGGCGGCGGAGATATTCATGGGAATATACTTCAATCTGTCGTTCTGGTACAAGCTGAATGACGAAACCTATTGGGGCGCGATATTCTCATTTGTGGGCTGCGCTGTGCTGCTTGCGATGAATTTGCTGCTTGTTCCCAAATTCGGTTACATTGCATGCGCGTGGGCTTCGTTCAGCGGCTATTTTGTTGCTATGGTTATGTCGTATGTAATAGGGCAGAAGAGAAACGCAATAAACTATGACCTCAAGAGCATATTTGCATACACTGCGCTGTTTGCGGTGGTTTATACACTGTCAATTGTGAATCCGGTAGAGAACAGCATACTGAGGATGGCATGCAATACGGTGCTGCTGCTTGTTTTTGTAGGTTACTTCATAAGGAAAGACCTTCCGCTGAAGAGCCTGCCGGTTATAGGTAAGTACTTCCGTTAATTGAATGAGGAGCGGCTTCAAAGGCCGCTCCTCATTCAATTAACGGAGAAACTGTTTCTTAATCCCCATAATCAATATCTCTTATTGAAATTGAATAAGGTTTCATATTGTCGCCTTTGTAAATAATCTGCTTAATCCAGTTGCCCTCCTTGTCATACTCATATTCTGCATAAAATACAGAGCCCTCATCAGCTGTAAATGCAATTAGGGTGTTGTTGAAAAGAGTGGCATTTTTGACATATACCGGCAAGTTCTTCTCATTCCATTCAACTGTACAGCAGAAATCACCCATGCAGCGTTTGGTGAGTCGCCATTCGTCCAGTTCTATTGAACCTTTCGTCTCTTTACTGCCATCGGCCGCATATTCAATCCATTCCGAACCGCTCTCATCGTTCTTGGAGTACACTACTTTTGACACTAACTCGCCATTGCGGTAATGCTTAGCTTCGGTAATCCATTTACCGTCGCGCTTGAACTCAGTAGTATGCACAGTGCTGTCAAAGTCAAAGAAATGCTCTCGCGTTGTTTTGTTTACATAATCACCGTCATATTCATTTATTATACGGTAAATCTCTTTGTCCTCTTTATCGTAAGCACACATTTCTGTCATGTATACGCCGTCGTCCTTGAACTTGCACTTTATAAGTTCTGACAGTTCGCCATTTTCGTCAAACTGTTTCATCGTCTCAATGTTGCCTGCGGAATTGAATTCAATGCGGTAATTCCCCTCTCTCATCATATCGCCCTTTGTAACTTCGCCAAATTTGCTGATAGCTTTGTAGGTTTTTACTTTAACAGATTTCACAGGAGTGTTCAGGCCATAGACTTCATAGTCCATGTACTCCTCCTTGCCGCAGCTTGAAAGCCCCGCGCACAGGCCGATGATTAGAATAAACAATAGATTCTGTTTCATAGTTATGTTTTTTTTGATTTTGGTTGCTATATTGTGTGTCCAACCTGGGAGGTTGAAAATTTGAAACAAAAAACGGAGAGAGTTTTTCAACTTTCTCCGCTTCAGTAGCGAGACCCGGGATTGAACCGGGGACCTCATGATTATGAATCATGCGCTCTAACCAGCTGAGCTATCTCGCCATTGCACTTTTGCGGTGCAAAGATAAGTCTATAATTTCAAAGCAGCAAATTTTTTCGCCTTTTTCGTTAAAAAACTTCTTCGTAATGTGTAATTGGGTGCAGTGCTTGACTGTTTGGGGTGCTTTTTAGAAATTTAAAAAGCTTCTTAATTGAAATAAATTGTTTTTTTTGTTTTATATGGCGGTTTTTTGCATAACTTCGCAAAAGTTAACATAAAACTGTAGTCCTATGAAGATTGATTTAGTTATTGTATTTATTGTTCTTAGTGTAATTTTTAGCCTTTTGGGAATATTTTATATCTCTAAAAATAGAGAGGTGTATCTAAGTGGTATAAAAAATATACTCCGTAGTGTAATTTTCTGTGTAATTGTGTATCCAGGCGGCTTTGCTGCGATTGTTTGTGCATTAGTGCATGTGTTTGTCTCCGAGGTTTATACTATTTACGACAATGATAAATACGAAGAGGGGCACTATCTCTTTTCGTACGTCGATGGAAGTGGCGTAAAGCATGATATTTCATTCTTCTCAACATATTACAGCAATGAAACTGACAGAGAGCTTAAGCTCTTTTCGGTTGAATACAGCGCTAAGGGCAGCAATGATGATTCAGGAGATTCCGGCGAGGAGTATATCTATGCACCAAGGAGCTTTGGCGAATTAGAGGAGAATCCCCGCTATATGTTCAGTGCGCCTAGAAAAACAATTTACGAGAAGGGGCGTGGCGATAAAACTGTCTATTATTTAGATTATGCCGATATGGTATATTACGAATTTCGCGGATTGATCGTTAGGGCGACAGAGCAGGAGTATCGGGAGCGTATGTCCCGATACTTGCCCAAGCCGATAATAGGGGATATGTAGTCCGTTGCTGTCCGCTTTTTTTTGGTGATGCCGGGGCAAAAGCCCTCTTTTTGAACTAACACCCACGCTAGAGCATTCTAACGTGGGTGTTAGTTTGTGAAAATGATTTCCCGGGCGACCGCCCTCACTTTTTTAAAGGGTATATTTATCTCTTGTCTTGCATGTTCGCGCGCAGCGCAAATATGAGCAACAAACGAGCGAGAAACATGATTACAGCGAGTGCAGGGTATGTTTGCCATGTGCCAGATTTGCTGAATAAATACAAAAAGCATAGTGTTGTAAACGGGAAATTAAATAATGGGATATGGAAATATACGCTTATCTGCAAAGCTTTGTCGGTTGTGTAACCGATATTTTGTTCTAAATTTGCCGTTGAATCCTCTATTTCAAATAAATATGATGTTCTGTTTGTAAAATAAAATTAAAAAAAGATTGCGTGTTTTAAGATTTTTTAGTAATTTTGCGCCCCGTTACGAAAACGATATTTATTAACATAAAATTCTAAACAATGAAAGCAAAACTTTTTGTAATGATGTTGTTTGTTGCCTTGGGCTTTACTGCAAACGCTCAGGTTGCGAACGATGGCGAAGTTGCTGCCAAGAAAGAGGCAACAAAAGAGGCTGTTAAGGGTGCTGTAAGAGCTGCAGGCCCCAAGGCAGCAGTAAGAGCCGCTGGTCCTAAGGCTGCTGTAAGAGCCGCTGGTCCTAAGGCTGCTGTAAAGGGTGCTCCTGGAAAGGCTGCAGTAAAAGCGGCCGGTCCTAAGGCTGCTGCAAAGGCTGCTCCTGGAAAGGCAGCAGTAAGAGCCGCTGGTCCTAAGGCTGCTGTAAAGGGTGCTCCTGGAAAGGCTGCAGTAAGAGCAGCCGGTCCTAAGGCTGCTCCTGGAAAGGCTGCTAAGAAAACTAACAAGTAATTTCGCAGAAAACAAATGAAAAGCGGTTTCTCTTATGGGAAACCGCTTTTCATTGTATATTATGGCTGCATGTACGCTTGATGTGTGGACTATCACCCCGTTGGTTAGCAAAGGCCGGTTCTTGCAATATGCTTCGCATTTAGGTGGCAAGACTTTTCATATCAGCATTGGCGATGTTCTTGCACTTCTTGTTCTGAAGGTGCTCGGTGGCACGTTGGGGCTGTCCAAAACAATAAAACCGCAAAAAAACAGCAGTTGGCTGTGATTGTTAGAAGCTGTTTAAATTTATATCGCCAATTTTTTTATAAAAGGAATTTTTGAGACAATGTATGCAGCGCCGAATGCAAGTGCGGTGAAAATAACGAAAAACAGTGGTATGGTAATGGCACAGGGTATTGTGTCCAAAGAATTGAGTGGTGTGATATTCAATATCTTATAGCTCAAATTTACAAATACAGGGTGTAGCAGATATACCCCGAAACAGTAGGGTGCTGCTTTTCTTGCAATGCCCCAGTTGATGTGCGTCAGTTTGGCAAGCATAAATATGGCAATAGCCAAGGGAAACCAGGCAAGTTCCGTCCATCCGCCGAGTGAGTCCTTTGTGAATACTCCAAGCGTTGTTGCAGCAGTTGCTGCGGCGAAGACCGCAATCCATAAACCTTTGCTCCTGAAAATCTTGTGGTGTTCGGCGCGTGAATGCAGATAGTACCCAAGCATATATATGAATATATACGGCGGCGACAGCAGCAGGTATCCTTCAATGGGTGTCATGTTGTCTGATATAGTTGGCAAAAGCATTGAAAGGAAAAACAGTGTGCATAGTGCAATTTCCAAATCCCTGTCGTTTGCTGCTACTGCGAACGGTTTTATTATTGGTGTTATGAGATATATGCCTATTAGCATATAAAGATACCATAAATGAGCCCATGAGTGTCCGCGCAACCAGTCTGTAACCCCGTCATAAAGAGTGTAAAGGATGCTTTCACCCCTGTTCTCCAAAAAAGATTCCGACAAGGTCATTGGCAGTGCGAATATCAATAAAGCCCAAAATATTCTTCTTAAATATTTTTTGAAGATGGCTTTGTAGCTGGTATCTCTTTCGGGCGATAAAAGCAGAGCTCCACTAATAAGCAGGAACACAGGAACGCCCCATTCGGAAAGGTGGATATAAAGGGCAAAAATGCTTTTGTCGGAATTTGCATCGCTTGTATAATTGTCCCAGTTGCCGTAAATGCCACTGCTTGTGTGCAGCATTACAACAGCCATTGTGGCTGCCAGCCTTAAAAAGTGGATTTCGCTATGTTCGTTTTTCATACGGATGATTTCTGCTGAGCCGATAGTTGTGTTTAAGGTGTATTGACAAACAAAAAAATCGAACTTTTATAAGTCCGATTTTTTTGCGGTGCGTACGGCATTTTAATATCTAGTTGTATATTAAAACCTTACATTGCTTTTTGAAACCGGTAGCGCATTCTGGTAGCGCGCTTAACTTATTTCAGTTCCTGCTTGAGGTTGTATGTTAATGAACTCTGATATATTACAAATTAATAGTTTCACATTCCAGTCGGCTATGATAATATGTATCTGAGCTATTGGTTATCCGATATTTTGTACATGGCGCTGTTTAATGGTATTATCGCCTACAATATACGCATACAAAGCAGCTGGTATATATTGTAATCCTACTTCACTCATTTGTTTGTATGTGTATTTACTTATGGTCGTTACAATAGCTGATTGAAGGCTGTTTTTAGTTAAAAAGTTTAGCAATGGTTTTAACTCACTT
>JAFXAR010000002.1 GCA_017516885.1 Bacteroidaceae bacterium | reverse complement strand
TAATGTAATTATAGCAAGTAAATTTATTTGCTTACCTCAACCAAAAACATCTTACTTTCCTCTCTTTTTATTTCTCTTGCAAAGGTATAAGTATGCAAAAGGTCCCGGCACACGGAAATTCCAGTCGCCCTCTTTTTGGTTGTCAACACCGCCTTTACCGCAACCCGTGCGGCACCAATTTCATCGGTGCTGCGCACGACTAATTGCTGGCGGTGTCGTCGATTTGAAAATTCAAGAGTCGCAAGCGACATCTTTCAGTCAAAGAGGCCTTGCCGCTTGAACTTTCTGTTTGATTTTTGGGTGCTGCGGAACTCCCTCAGTTACCCGCTTGCAAGCAAGCGTGTAACCAGCGGTCAAACAATCCTCGCACTATTTCCAAAAATCAAACAGGCTCAAGCTGTGGAATTTAACGGTGCCGGTTAAAGGAATTACCTGTGCTTATCATTGCGCAATTGTTCATCCCGACAGAGCGAAGCGACGCGGGATCTGTTTTTTTTTTTTTTTATTATTACAACCGCAAATATTTTGCTAACCCACACCTTTTTTCTACTGAGCCTAAAACCCCCATCCAAATATCACGCTTATTCATTCAGTTTAATGTTTTACAATATTCAGGTGTAAAATTTGCGCTATTGCAAAAAAAAGAGTATCTTCGCGCTTGAAATACTATTTTCATCTTGGTAAAGATAAAAGATATAGCGAATGCCCTTGAAATGTTCGCGCCTCTGCCGCTGCAAGACGATTTTGACAATGCCGGATTGCAGATTGGATTGACAGAAGCGGAAGTTACAGGGGTTTTATTGTGTCTTGATGTGACCGAGGCTGTTGTTGACGAAGCCATCGCATTGGGATGCAATCTCATTGTGTCACATCATCCTGTAATCTTCAAGCCTCTCAAGCGCATTACCGGCAGCAGTTATGTTGAACGCTGCATTCTCAAGGCGCTCTCTGCCGGAATTGCAATATATTCGGCACATACAAACATTGACAACGCTCCGGGTGGGGTAAACTTCCGTATTGCAGAAATTATAGGCCTTAAGAATGTGCGAATTCTTGTTCCTAAAGAGGAGGCATTGCTGAAATTGGCTGTATATGTGCCTCTGTCGCATGCCGATGCACTGCGTGAGGCTCTTTTTGCTGCCGGTTGCGGCGAAATTGGCAATTATGGCTCGTGCAGCTATAATGTTCAGGGTTTTGGGACATTCAAGGCAAAGGAGGGATGCAATCCATTCTGTGGCAATGTTGGAGAACTGCACCGCGAAGAGGAGGTCAGGATAGAGACCATAATGCCTTCATATATGAAAGGCCGTGTAATAAAGGCATTGCTTGCTGCTCATCCTTATGAAGAGCCTGCGTTTGATGTATATGCTCTTGAGAACAGTTGGAACAGTGTCGGCGCAGGCGTTATCGGAGAACTGCCTGAGGAGTGCTGTGAAATGGAATTCCTTAAAAGTATTAAGGAAAAATTTGCAGTGGGCAGTGTGCGTCATACATCGCTGCTTGGCCGTAACGTGAAAAAGGTGGCGCTTTGCGGTGGAGCAGGCGGCTCATTTGCCGGTGCTGCAATGGCTGCCGGCGCTGATGTTTATATTACAGGCGAGGCACGCTACCACGACCTATTTTCCTACGAAGGCAAGATGCTGATGTCTGTAATTGGCCATTATGAGAGCGAACAGTTTACAATGGATATTTTCCATAAGATAATATCGGACAAGTATCCCCATTTAAAAATGGCCAAAACAACAGTAAATACTAATCCGGTAAATTACCTGTAAAAAATATATTAACTTTAAAATAGACAAAAATGGCAAAGAAAGACCCTTCTGAGTACACAGTTGAAGAGAAGCTGAAGACTCTTTATGAACTTCAGACAATTCTTACACAGATTGACAAGATTAAGATTTTGCGTGGCGAACTTCCTCTTGAGGTAAAGGACCTTGAGGATGAGATTGTTGGTCTTGGCACTCGTATTGAGAATATCAACAACGACATCAAGACTATTCGCGAGAATGTTGTTGCTTTCCGCGAGGAGATGGAGCAGGCAAAGAGAAACATTGAAAAATACACAGCCGACCAGAACAACGTACGCAATAACAGAGAATTTGACCTTCTGAACAAGGAAATAGAGTATAACAGACTTGTAATTGAGCACGATGAGAAGAAAATCAACGATGCCAAGAAGCAGGAGAATCAGAAGAACGAGGAACTTGAGCGTTCAACAAACATGCTTGAGGAGCGCAAGAAAGACCTTGACTTGAAGAAGACCGAGCTTGAGGACATTGTTGCTGAGACAAAGGCCGAGGAGGAGAAGCTTCGCGAACAGGCCCGCGACCTTGAACTTAACATTGAACCGCGCCTTCTGACCTCATTCAAGCGCATTCGCAAGAGTTCGCGCAATGGATTGGGCATTGTTTATGTTGAGCGTGATGCATGCGCCGGCTGTTTCAGCAAAATTCCGCCCCAGCGTCAGATGGACATCAGGATGAGAAAGAAAATCATTGTTTGCGAGAACTGCGGCCGTATTATGATTGACCCGGAACTTGCAGGTGTTCAGCAGGAGAAGCCGGCAGAAGCTCCGGCAACAAAGCGCCGCGGAATTCGTCGCGCAGCAAAGGCCGAGTAAAAACTATATAAAAGATTATGCTGGTTTTTAGTTGAAGCGAATCCCAAATTCTAGACAAAATTACAGTAACTCCATAAGTTATTGGAGTGACCCCTGAAAGTCAGAAAAATGATATAACCCCCAAAAGTTAGACATAACTTTTGGGGGTTTGTTATAATAAGGAAGGAGGATGCACGAACAATTTAGCAATGACCGCGCATGATATTTCCCAAATAGCATGGCTCTTGTCCTGTGACCTTTGAACTTTTTTGCTGTTATTAAGCAATTTGTGATTCAATATGCTTTATTATGCCGGTTGCATCATCGGGATGAAACCAGGCAATATCGCTATCCTTTCTGTACCATGTTACTTGCTTGCGTGAATAGATTCGGGTATTTTGCTTGATTTTTTCAATGGCAAAGGGGAGTGTCCATTCGCCGTCAAGATATTTGAATATTTCCTTGTATCCTACAGTGTTCAGGGAGTTGTGGTTGCGCAGCGGAAGAAACTTCTTTACTTCGTCAACAAGTCCGTTTGCAATCATTTCGTCAACGCGCCTGTTTATGCGTTCGTACAGCTCTTCGCGCTCGCGTTGCAGGCCTATTTTTATAATGTTGAATGGGCGCTTTTTCTTTTCGCGCTTGCGGAATGAGGTGTATGTCTTGCCTGTCATATAGCAAATCTCAAGCGCATGCATTACGCGCTTGGGATTTTTAATGTCTGCTTCACTGTAATATTCAGGGTCAAGCAGTTTAAGTTCAGCCGATAGCTGCTCAAGTCCTTCACGCTCATATTTGTCTATAATCATGGCGCGGGTCTCATCGTCCACGGTTGGAATGTCGTCAATTCCTTTGCAAACAGCATCAATGTACATCATTGAACCGCCTGAAAGCAGCATTGTGGGGTGGGAGGGGAACTCCTTTTCAAGGAGTGCGAGCACCTCTTCCTCATAGCGTGCGGCGCTGTAATAGTCGCCCGGCGAGAGTTGGCCCACAAAGTAGTGCTTGTGGAGTGCGAGCTCTTCTTTTGCCGGCATCGCTGTGCCAATCTCCAAGCCTTTGTACATTTGCCGCGAGTCGGCCGATATTATTGGACACCCGAAATGCCGGGCTATCGACAGGCTTGTCGCTGTTTTGCCGACAGCGGTAGGACCAATGAGCACAACCAGATTGTTCATCTGCGGAATCTGTGGTTTATCAATAGAGGTCGTCAATTGAACTTATCTCGCTGAGGTCGCCAATGTTGTATCCGTCCTGGTCAATATCCTCTTCGTTGTATCCGTCCTCGCCGTAGAAATCCTCGCTGAAATCATCGTCATCGGCCGATGTGGTGGTTTTGCTCAGCAACTCGTTTATGTTCAACGTCTGCGCAGGAGCATCTCCTACACTCTTTATGCAGACAGCTTTGTCAATGTCTTTGCCGAACTCAATCTTGCTCAGCTCAATGTAGAATACGCGGTCACCAAGCGGGTCAAACACATACATCAGCTTCTGCTTCTCCTCTTCAACGAGGTCTCCAATAACGGTGTCGGCCATAACGTAGTTGTCCTCTTCCGACATTCCGCCCATATCCTCGCGGGTAATTTCAACCTCCTTAATCCACTTTTCGTTGCAGATGAAGAATGAGGTCATCTGGTCATCAGGGTATCCAACTGACTCAAGAATAGCATTGTTGAGTTCAATAAATTTTGCATCTGAATCAATCTCAATATCACGTCTGAAGTTGTCAACCTCATCCGACAATAGTCTGAATTTGTATATCATAGCGTTTGTTTTTTTTGATGTTTAACCTATGATGCCTCTTTCGGCATTGTTTTGTATGAAGTCAAGGATGCTGGCTACCTCTGGTGTCATCTCAACCTTCTCCTTTATCATTTCAACAGCCTTTGAAACAATTGTTCCGCTGCCGTATATTATGCGGTAAGCCTCATGTATGCTCTTTATCGCTTCGTTGCTGAATCCGCGGCGGCGCAGGCCTATGATATTCAGTCCTGAATACTTTGCCGGCTCGCGCCCTACGATGATGTATGGCGGAATGTCCTTGTTAATTCTGCTTCCGCCCTGAATCATTACATAGCTGCCAATGTGGCCGAACTGGTGCACGAGCACGCATGCGCTGAGGATGGCAAAGTCGCTTATTGTAACCTCGCCGGCAATCTTGGTAGAGTTGCCGATGATGCATCCGCTGCCCACAACGCTGTCGTGTCCAATGTGGGAATTCTCCATCAGCAGGTTGTTGCTGCCTACAATTGTTGTGCCTTTTGAGGCAGTGCCTCTGCTAATGGTCACATTCTCTCTAATCATGTTGTTGTCGCCTATTTCGGCAGTAGTCTCCTCTCCAACAAACTTGAGGTCCTGCGGGGTGGCGGCAATCACTGCTCCATGATAAATCTTGTTGTTGTTTCCCATCCGGGTGCCGCTGAGTATTGAGGCATGTGCCATTATGTGGCAGTTGTCGCCAATAACCACATTGTCTTCAATGTATGCAAACGGTTCAACTGTACAGTTCTCTCCTAATTTCGCTCCCGGGTGAATGTATGCAAGTGGACTAATCATAATTTTCTCTATTATTCTTTGTTCTTAATAATTTGGCCAACAAACTGTGCTTCTACAACAAGCTTTTCGCCAACGAATATGTATCCCTTCATCATTGCAATGCCATGACGAAGGCCGGCTGACTGTTCTATTTTGAAAATTAGAGTGTCACCCGGAACAACCTTCTTGTGGAAAATAACCTTGTCAATCTTTATAAAATATGTGGAATAGTTTTCAGGCTTGTCAAGCATGTTCAGTATGTAGAGCGCACCGCATTGCGACATTGCCTCTACGAGCAGCACACCTGGCATTACAGGCTCATTGGGGAAGTGTCCTGTAAAGAACGGCTCGTTCATTGTTACGTTCTTTACACCTACAATGTAGTTTGAGCCAATTTCGGTTACCTTGTCAACAAGGAGCATGGGGTTGCGGTGGGGCAGCAGTTCCTTGATGCGCTTTATGTCCATTACAGCCTCGCGGTTGGGGTCGTATACCGGCGCCTGTATCTGGTGCTCGCGTATAACCTTTCGCATCGCGCGCGCGAACTTATTATTTATAGTGTGTCCCGGACAAGTTGCAATGATGCGGCCCTGCAGCGGCTTGCCTATCAGGGCAAGGTCGCCTATGATGTCAAGCAGCTTATGGCGCGCAGGCTCGTTGTTCCAAACAAGCGGCTTGTGGTTCAGGTAACCGAGCTTCTTGGCATCCATTCTTGGTATGCCGAGCAAATCGGCCAGCTTGTCAAACTTTTCCTGCTCCATTTCACGCTCATATATCACAATGGCATTGTCAAGGTCGCCGCCCTTTATGAGCCCAAGATGCATGAGCGGTTCAAGCTCGCGCACAAAAACAAATGTGCGGCTTGATGCAATCTCGCTCTTGAAGTTCTCCATGTCCTCCAGTGTGGCATACTGGTTAAAGAGAATGTCGCTGTCGTAATGTACAAGCACATTAAGGCTGAAATTCTCGTCGGGCAGAATGATTATTGAACTGCCTGTTTTCTCATCCTTGATTTCAATCTTTGACTTGATTACAAACGTGTCCTTTTCGGCATTCTGCTCCTTAATTCCAATACGTTCGATATTCTCAATGTAGTGTATTGCGCTGCCGTCAAGGATAGGGAACTCCGGGCCATTTACCTGCATAAGGCAGTTGTCTATGCCTGAAGCAAAGAGTGCTGCCATGGCATGTTCTACTGTGCTTACTCTGGCTTCGCCCTTTGTGAGCACTGTGCCGCGGGTTGTTTCGGTTACATTCTCGGCAATGGCATCGATTATAGGTTCGCCAGGCAGGTCAATTCTCTGTATCTTGTATCCGTGGTTCTCTGGGGCGGGATTGAATGTCACAGTCAGACTTAATCCTGTATGCAGTCCCTTGCCAAACAGCGAGAAACTTCCGTTCAATGTCTTTTGCTTGTTCATAGAACTTGTTCTGTTATTTAAAAGTATCTATTCTTATTTGTTGTTCTTGAGCGCTTCAAGCTCTTTTGTGAGCTGCTTAATCTGCTTGCTCATTTCAGGCAGACGCTTCATGTATGCGGCAATCTTTATGTATTCGCGTGCATCCATGGCCGGTGCTCCAAGCAGTGTCTCGCCACCTTTAAGGTTGCCAATAGTTCCGCACTGAGGCCCTACGGTAGTGCGGTCGCCAATTGTGCTGTGTCCCGAAATGCCGGCCTGTCCGCCGAATATGCACCATTGTCCTATTTTTGTAGAACCTGCAATGCCCACCTGTGCCGCCATTGCCGTGTGGCTGCCTACCTCGTCGTTGTGGGCAATCTGCACTAAGTTGTCGAGCTTTACACCGCTATGTATAACTGTTGAACCCATTGTTGCGCGGTCAATACATGTGTTTGCGCCAATCTCCACATTGTCCTCAATTACAACAATGCCAGTCTGTGGTATCTTGTTGTAGCCGTCGGCTGTTGGCGCGAAACCGAATCCGTCAGCACCAATCACGCAGCCGCTGTGAAGAATGCAGCTGTTGCCTATGCGGCAGTCGTGGTACACTGTTACATGTGCATAAAGCAGACAGTCATTTCCAATTTTTGCACCGTCGCCAATTGATGCGCCGCTGTGGATGCAGCAGTTGTCGCCAATCTCGCAGCCTTCGCCAATAACCACGAATGGCGCAATGTAGCAGCCTTCGCCAATTTTTGCGCTTTCTGCAATTGAGGCAAGAGAACTGATTCCCTGCTTCTTGGGTTTTGCAGCCTCGTACATCATCATTAGCTTGGCAAGGCTTTCATAGGCGTTGTCAACCTTTATGAGTGTTGCCTTAACCTCTTCCTTCGGCTCGAAGTCTTTGTTTACAAGGACTACAGACGACCGGGTAGAGTAGATGTACTCTGTATATTTGGGATTGGCAAGGAACGACAGAGCTCCAGGAACTCCCTCTTCAATTTTCGCAAAGGTATATACCTCGGCATTCTCGTCTCCTACAACCTCGCCGCCGACGTATGATGCAATTTGTTTCGCTGTGAATTTCATGATTCTATTGTTTTACTTGGAAACTGTAAGGCTTCCTGTGTCTATAATTGCGAAGATAAACATTTTGCCCAAATATAGACTCTGTTTTTGTATATTTTATTGCAAGTGATGCAAATTTGAACATTTTTGATAAGTAAACGGTCTGTCAAATGATGTTTCTTGCTTTAAGCTCCAGCTCCATCTGCTGCTGATAGTCCTTGGCCTTTTCTGCTGCAACCGCTGCAAAGTTCTCGCTGCTGTCGGCAAATATGATTGCGCGGCTTGCGTTTACAAGCAGGCCGCAGTCGGCATTCATGCCGTATTTGCAAACCTCTTCAAGCGAGCCGCCTTGTGCGCCTACGCCCGGAACAAGAAGGAAATGGTTTGGTACAATGTTGCGTACATTCTCAAATGACTTGCCCTGTGTCGCACCCACTACATACATCATGTTCTCGTCAGAACCCCATTTCTGTGAAGTCTGGAGCACCTTTTCAAACAGCATTGTGCCATTCTCGTCCTTTGTGAGCTGGAAGTCGTGTGAACCGGGGTTTGATGTCAGTGCAAGTACTATTACCCAACTGCCCTCATAAGCAAGAAATGGCTTTACGCTGTCCTCGCCCATGTATGGTGCTACTGTAATAGAGTCAACCTTCATCTCCTCAAAGAATGAGCGTGCGTAGAGTGATGATGTGTTTCCTATGTCGCCACGTTTTGCATCGGCAATGATGAATATTTCGGGGTAGTTCTCCTTTATGTAGTTAACTGTCTTTTCAAAGCTAATCCATCCTTTTACACCGCATGCCTCGTAGAATGCAAGGTTTGGCTTGTAGGCTACAGTATAGGGCGCTGTTGCATCAATTATTGCCTTGTTGAACTCAAAAACAGCGTCCTCGCTGCTCTGAAGATGAGCGGGAAGCTTCTTGATGTCGCTGTCAAGGCCTACGCAAAGAAATGAGCGCTTTTCTTTAATCTGCTTGATAAGTTCTTGTCTGTTCATGGCTGTTATGTTTTTTGTTACAGTTCCTGTTCTTTCATTCTCTCGGCATTTTCGGCAACAATAAGATGGTCTATGCAGTCCTGAATGTCGCCGTTGACGAATGCGTTGAGGTTGTATATTGTGTAATTTATTCTGTGGTCGGTTATTCGTCCCTGAGGATAGTTGTATGTGCGGATTTTTGCCGAACGGTCACCTGTTGATACCATTGTCTTGCGCTTGCTGGCAATGTCATCGGCATAGCGCTGGTGCTCGCGGTCATATATGAGCGTGCGCAGGCGGGCAAGAGCGCGCTCCTTGTTCTTTGGCTGGTCGCGTGTTTCGGTGCATTCAATCAGAATCTCTTCAATCTGGTTGGTCTCAGGGTTTAGCCAGGGGTAGCGCAGACGCACTCCCGATTCAACTTTGTTTACATTCTGTCCTCCTGCACCGCTTGAACGGAAGGTGTCCCATTTGATGGCGCTCTCGGTTATCTCTACGTCAAAGGCCTCGGCCTCGGGGAGTACGGCTACCGATGCGGCCGATGTATGCACCCTTCCCTGTGTCTCTGTGGCCGGAACTCTTTGCACGCGGTGTACTCCCGATTCATACTTCAGCGTTCCGTATACCTTGTCGCCGGTTACAGTGCAGATGATTTCCTTGTAACCGCCCGATGTGCCTTCGCTGCAGCTTGAAACCTCTATTCTCCAGCCTTTGCTTTCGCAGTATTTGCTGTACATGCGGAACAGGTCGCCGGCAAAGATTGCCGCTTCGTCGCCTCCTGTGCCTCCGCGTATTTCAAGAATGGCGTTCTTGTCATCCTGAGGGTCGGCGGGGATAAGCAGCAGCTTTATCTCCTCCTCAATCTTTGGAATCTCGGTTTCGCATACGTCAATCTCCTCCCGTGCCATTTCGCGCAGCTCGCTGTCGCTTTCGTTTGCAAGAAGGTCCTTAGCCTCGCTGAGCGAAGTGAGCAGCTGCACATACCGGTTGCGGGCGTTCATTATGTCTTCAAGCTCGCGGTACTCCTTGTTCAGCCTGACGAAGCGTTTCATGTCGGCAACAACGGCGGGGTCGGTAATGAGTGTCGATACCTCATGAAACCTTGCCTCAAGGTCGCTTAATTTATTGAGCAGTGAATTGTTCTCCATTGCAGTTCTTTTACACCAAACGAGGGCGGCCGGGAATTGCCTGGTCACCCTCATGTATTAGTATTTGAAAGTTCCGTAGGGACTCTCTATTATAAGTTCGTTTTTATCTGCCTCTTCTACGCGGCCGATAATTTGCGCATCAACACCAAAACTTTTGCTTATTGCAATAATCTCCCCGGCATGTTTCGGGTCAACATAAACCTCCATTCTGTGGCCCATGTTAAATACCTTGTACATTTCGGCCCAATCAGTGCCGCTTTGCTCCTGGATAGCCTTGAAGAGCGGAGGTATGGGGAAGAGGTTGTCTTTTATCACTCTTTTGTTCTCGACAAAATGCATGACTTTTGTCTGTGCGCCTCCTGAGCAGTGAACCATGCCGTGTATTTCGGGACGTAGAGCGTCAAGCATTTTCTTTATAATAGGAGCGTAGGTGCGTGTAGGGGATAGCACCAGCTTGCCGGCGTTAAGCGGAGAGCCCTCAACGGCATCAGTCAGGGCAAGGCCTCCTGAATATACAAGTTCGTCGGGCACTGCCTTGTCATAGCTTTCGGGATACTTTTCGGCAAGATACTTGCTGAATACATCGTGGCGTGCCGATGTCAGTCCGTTGCTGCCCATGCCGCCATTGTACTCTTTTTCGTATGTTGCCTTGCCGTATGATGCCATGCCAACAATTACATCGCCGCCTTTAATGTTTGCGTTGTCTATTACATCGCTACGCTTCATTCGGCATGTTACGGTGCTGTCTACAATGATAGTGCGCACAAGGTCGCCTACATCGGCTGTTTCTCCGCCTGTTGCATATACGCCCACTCCCATTTCCCTCAGTTCGGCGAGCAGCTCGTCTGTGCCGTTTATTATTGCAGAGATTACCTCTCCGGGGATAACCAGCTTGTTTCTTCCAATTGTTGACGATACAAGTATGTTGTCGGTTGCGCCTACGCACAGAAGGTCGTCAATGTTCATTATAAGCGCGTCCTGCGCAATGCCTTTCCACACACTTAAGTCGCCGGTTTCCTTCCAGTAAAGATAGGCAAGCGACGACTTTGTTCCAGCACCGTCGGCATGCATTATGTTACAGTATTCAGCGTCGCCGCCGAGAATGTCCGGGATAATTTTGCAGAAAGCCTTGGGGTAAAGGCCCTTGTCAATGTTCTTGATTGCGTTGTGAACATCTTCCTTTGATGCGGAAACTCCGCGCATCATGTATCTTTTGTCACTCATTATTGTGTTTTTTAGATATTTGCATTTAACAATGCGAAGATACTAAAAAACACTCTAAAGGCAAAATATAACAAAAGGTATTTTGCTGTTGCCTGTGAATAAAGCGCCTGGCTGCATCACGATGCAGCCAGGCTGAACTCAAGAGCTGTTTTATTAAACGGTTTGATTATTTCAACATTGAATCAATTTTCTCTACAAGAGCCTTGAATTCGGCCTCTTCAAAGCGGCGGGTAAGCATCACAATGTTGCCGTCGCGGTCAATGAGGATGTTGCGGGTTATTCCAGACCCGCGCAGCGCATAGCTTGCAAAAACATCGCCATTGCTGTCCATTGCAATGGGGTATGTTGTGCCCACTTTTTCAATGAACGGAAGAATTGCCTCCCTTGCCTCTTCGCGGTCTATGCCCACAAGCACGAACTCTTTGTTCTCCTTGTGCTTCTGCCATATATCGCTTTCGATATGTGGCATCTCCTTGCGGCAAATGCCGCACCAGCCTGCAGTGAATTGCAGCATCACAACCTTGCCGCGGTGCTGGGAGAGTGTAAACTTTGTTCCGTCAAGCATTTCAAGAGTAAAGTCAGGGGCTTTGTCACCCACTTTCACTATATAGTCATGCTCATATACTGTGACATTGCTTTTCTCTTTAGCGGGTTTGCTCTCCTGTGCGCAGCCCATAGCCGGCATAAGAACCCCCAATAATAATGCGATTGCAAAAATCTTTTTCATATTTACAGTTTTGTTAGTCATTATCCGCGAAGATACAAAATATTTTTCTCATTGGCAAAAAATAGATGCCGGTCCTGTTCATAATTGTGCCGTTTTTTTGTACTTTTGTACATTATGAAAGAAATGGCTGTAAATATTACGGAAAGGTCGTCGCTTATTCTTGAGGGCGGCGGAATGCGAGGCATTTTTACTATAGGTGTGCTTGATAACTTTATGGACAGGGGAGTGCGCTTTCCATATATCATTGGTGTGAGTGCCGGTGCATGCAATGCGCTTTCCTACATATCTAACCAGCGCGGCAGGGCAAAGTTCTCAAACATTGATATGCTTGAAAAGTATCATTACATAGGTATCAAAAACCTTATCTTCAAGGGGAATATTATGGATTTTGACCTTCTTTTCCACAAGTTGCCCGAAGAGATATATCCTTATGATTATGATGCCCTTGCGCGTAGCAGCGAGCGCTTTGAAGTTGTTACAACCAACTGCATCACAGGAGAGGCATGCTACTTTGAGGAAAAGAACGACCCTAAGCGTGTGATTGATATAGTCAAGGCTTCAAGCAGTCTGCCTTTTGTCTGCCCGATTGCCTATGTCGATGGTGTTCCAATGGCCGACGGCGGAGTGGCAAATTCACTCCCTGTTGAGCGTGCTCTTTCGCAGGGATTTACCGAACCGGTGATTGTGCTTACACGCAACAAGGGATACCGCAAACCGGATAAAGGCAGCAAAGTTCCCTTCTTTATGTATCGCAAGTATCCTAAGCTGAAAGATGCTATACGCAGCCGTAATTCTGTGTACAACAGTCAGATAGAGGAGATTGAACGAATGGAGGAAGAGGGCAGGGCAGTTGTGATACGCCCCGAACGTCCGATAGAGGTCGACCGTATGGAGCGCGATGTAAACAAACTTCTTGCCCTTTACGAAGAGGGGTACAGCTGTGCCGCGAAGATAAAGTTCGGCAAGGAATAGCCAGCCCTTTGTATTCAGGCTGCCTTTAGAGGAACATATTGTACGTTTTTTCCATTCCTATTGTCGTTTCCCTGTCATGCCCGGGATAAACAACAGTCTCCTCTGGTAATACAAGCAGCTTTTCGTGTATGTTCTTTATGAGCGCCTTGTGGTCGGAGTCGTGGAAATCGGTGCGTCCTATGCTGCCTTTGAACAGTGCATCGCCTGTGAAAATAACGCTCTCCTGGGGCAGGTAATATGCAAGGCTTCCGGGCGAATGTCCCGGCACGGCTATTGCTGCTATGCGGTGGTTGCCAAAGAGAATCTCATCGCCGTCGTTCAGCTCGCGTCCAAGCTCCGGCACTTTCTCGTTGTACTCAAATCCGAATCTTGCTACGCGCTCGCTTATCTTCTCAGCCCATGGCCAGTCGCTTTTGTTGGCCTCAGCCTTTACCCCGAATGTCTCCTCAATAAAGGCATTGCCGAAAATGTGGTCGAAATGCATGTGGGTATTGAGGTGGTGCTTGAGAGAAAGATTATAGGTGAGGATAAAATCCTTTATCTCCTCCCTTTCTTTTGGAAACCATGCTCCGCAGTCAATAAGCACCGCTTCATTTGTCTCGTCCCATAGCAGATAGCAATTTACCTGAATGGGGTTTACTATGAATTTCTTAAATCTGAACATAGACAATTTTCTTATCCTTGAAAAACTCCTCTTTGAAGTATGTGTCAACGCCTGTAATTTCGCAGAAGTTGCGGAATGGGGCAGTCTCGGCATTCAGGTCGCCTCCCTTTAGGCATATTATTCCGTTAGGCAGGGCGTTGTTCTGCTCTTTTGAGATGTTCTTGCGGCATATCTTCACAAGCTCGGGCAGCTGCATCACGGCTCTGCTTACCACAAATGAGTATTTTTCCTTAATCTCCTCGGCGCGGCTGTGGCTTGTGCGTACATTCTCAAGGCCTATGCTCGCTGCAATTTCACCGGCAACGCGAACTTTCTTTCCGATGCTGTCTACAAGGTGGAACTGTACCTGTGGAAACATTATGGCAAGAGGAATGCCGGGGAAACCGCCGCCGCATCCCATGTCCATTATTGTTGTCCCCGGCTTGAAGGTTATGTACTTTGCTATGGCAAGGGAGTGGAGAACATGGTGCAGATAGAGATTCTCAATGTCCTTGCGCGATATTACATTTATTTTGCTGTTCCAGTCGCAGTAAAGGCCGTAAAGGGCGCCGAACTGCTCAATCTGCCTTTCTGTCAGGTTGGGAAAGTATTCTTTTATTTTTTCCATATTGGAATGTGATTGAATGTGTCTTTATTGTATGGAATTTCAAAAAGCGTCTTTTTTCATTATATCCTTCAGCTTCTCATATTCAACCTCAAGGATAATCTCCCCCGATGCATAGCAAGCTATCTCATAGGGATTGTAGATGAATTTCAATGACTTTTCGCCAAAAACTATATTCTTTGATATAAATAGGGGCTTGTCAAATATATATCCGTTTTTGACAAGCTCTTCTCTGTCTTTAACCTTGAAGTGCCCGGTTAAGGCCTCTTGAAGCAGTTCAATGAGTTTATCCTCACTGTTTTCCATTATCACATCGCCCAATGCAATATCCTTTCCGCTTTCAGGGTCAAAAGAGAGTGAAATATTGTAATTGTAGCCATGCGCACCGCCTGTATACTCTTCAAATGAGAGCATGTAGGTTGTATATCCCTTGTAGCCTGAACTCTGCTTGCCGGTTACAGAATAATAGTAGTTAAGCCAATAGTGACTTTCTTCAGCGCCTCTTGTATTGATGTAATCAGGAAGGTTTCTCTTGTATTCCTGTGTGAGATTGTCAACATACATTCTGCATGCGGCCTCAAGGCTGCCGGTCTCTTTGCCGGTCAGTGTGTATGAAATTTCATTTAAGGCCTTTTCGGTAGCCGCGATGTTGTTCAGTACAAGAGGCTCTATGCTGAGGTCTACTCTTAATGCCGGGGATTTGCTGTCGCCGGGGTCAAGAGGTATTGAGTCGGATATAGTTATTGTTGCCGGCTGTGGTGATTCTTTTAAGCTTGCGCTTGCTGTAACCGTTTCCTTCGCTTTTTGGTCAGCCGGGTTATTCTCTTCTATATTCTTTTTGCCGGTGCATGCGGCAAGAAGAATCAAAACATATGCTAAAATTCCGCACTTTTTCATTTTTCTGTTGTTTATAGATTACTATGTGACGTTTAAAAAATAAGATGCTTCATTTTTAGCAGTTATCCATTAACAAAATGATGCAGGTTATTGTTTACATGTCACTAAACAACCAAAGGTAGTGCTTTTGCCGTTACTGAGCAAGAATATGAATGTGTTTTTTTTCTGCAGGCGGCTCTGCCGGCGGTGTTGTGTTTTTGTTAACCTAAAATTTGTGCTTATGAAAATGTGTCATTTGATTGCTTTTGCAAGCGGAATTATGCTGGGCGGTGCTGCAGCTCTGTTGTTTGCACCCAAGAAAGGCGAGGATTTGCGCAAGGACATCAAGAACCGTTTGAACGATGTCAAGAGGGAAATTGCCGAAAATGCAGTTGTGTGCAGGGAAGGCTATTGCAAACGTGAGGATTCGCAAAACGAGTAGTGCTTCATGGGATTAGGACGTAAGATTGAAAATCTCTCGAGCGATGCGCAGGAATATCTCAAAAGGAGTTTGGACGATTACAAGATGGGGGTGGTCGAAGAGGTCTCTCTCATGGCCGGCGGCTTTTTGGCTGCAACAGCACTCTTCCTTATTCTTTTTGCGGCATTCCTGTTCATGCTCATTGCTGTGGTTGCGCTTCTGGCAAATGTGATAGGATTTGCAGGGGCTATGCTTGTGGCAGGCGGTGTGCTTGCGGTCGCAGCTGCCGTGCTTTACTGTATGCGCACGCAGATTTTTGTCAACAGTGTGGTAAGGCATCTTTCGCGTCTGTTTTCTTTGAGAAAGGAGGATGCCAATGAGTGAATATGTATCTACTTTAAGCGAGTTGCGGCGCAAGAGGCGTGGCAATCGCAAGCGTTTGCTTGCTGCGCGCCGGAGGGTGGTGGAATCGGGCAGTGCACTGCTTGAGGTGTTTTCCTTTCGCAGCATTCTTTCCTCGGCTGCGTCTGTTCTGCCGTTTCTTAAGGAATTTTGTTCATTCTTTAAAAATAGCGAATAATTTTTAGCCAAAAGTGGCGTTATTTGCGCGATTGTTAGTATATTTGCGGTAGACCGCGAATATAGTCGGCACTCTTTGCGTGTGAAAATCATTTTCACCCATTATTTTGCATGACTTTTCCGCTCGCTTCTTCGTAAATAACGTAATGCTTATGATAACACTTTTGGCAATTATCTCGGTTGTTTTGCTTGCGGCATTGGTTGCTATGCTGCTGGCTTATATGCGTCTGCTGGCTTCCCATTCGGCAAAAGCAAAGGAGAATGAGCAGCTTGTTAATGACAACGAACGGTTGTGCTGTGAACTGAAGGAGAGCAAGAATGAATTGCTCGCATCGAAAGAGAGGGAAAAAAGGCTGCAAGTGCGCGTTGCCCTTCTTGAGAATGAGAACAGCGCAATGGGAGAGCGCCTTGAAGCCCAGAAAGAGCAGTTCAGGGAAACGATGGGGCAGATGCGCCACGAATTCAGGACTATGGCTGTTGAAGCACTTGAAAAGAACACCGAACAGTTCAGCCGTCAGTCGCAGGAGCGGCTTGAATCCATGCTTTTGCCTTTTGGCAAAGATTTGAAGCAATTCCGCGAAAAGGTGGAGAATTATTATGGCGAAGAGAACAGGCAGCGCTTCTCATTGCAGGAGAATATCAAGAGCCTTGTGGAGGCTAACAGGCGCATAAGCGAGGATGCCGTTAATCTCACGCGTGCAATCACCGGCACTAATAACAATAAGTTCCAGGGCGACTGGGGCGAGACTATTCTTGAACAGATTCTTGAAAATTCGGGGTTGATAGAGGGTGAGCAGTGGGAAACTCAGGCTACATTGCGCGATGATGATGGCTGTGTAGCTGTCAATGAAGAGACCAACCGTGCAATGAAACCCGATGTGATTGTACATTTCCCCGGCAAGCGCGATATAATAATCGATTCTAAAGTATCGCTCAAGGCATATATGGATTACCTTGCTGCGGCAGATGACACATCACGCGCCATGCATCTGAAGGAGCATGTGGCAAGTGTAAGGCGGCATATTGACATGCTTGCCGGAAAGAGATACCATAAGTACAATATAAATTCGCTCGACTATGTAATGCTCTTCATTCCTAATGAGCCTTCGTACTTCACCGCAATGGAGGCGGACAATTCCCTCTGGAACTACGCCTACAGAAAAGGCATTGTGCTGATTTCTCCATCAAACCTCATATCAGCGCTTTTTGTAGTGAATTCATTATGGACACGCGAGAGGCAGCAGCGCGATGTTCAGCGCATTGTGGATACAGCGAATGCCATATATGACAAATTTGTGAACTTTACCGATAACTTCAGCAAAATTGAAGGAGCGCTTGAAAAGGCGCGTGAAGCCTATCGCGATGCCTTCAAGCAGCTGAACAGCGGCAAGGGGAACATAACAAAGCGCTTAAGCGAGCTCAAGGAGCTCGGCTTGCTCACAACAACAAAGAACATTCCTGAAAAGTTCATAGAGGAGGCCGGCAATGCCGAATAGAATAGGCTACAACAGCTTTTTTACAAGGCCGAACATTTTATAGGGCATGTATCGGAATGGCAAGTCAAGCCATGTGGCGGTTGTTACCACGGCGCGTTTGTGCGAGAAGGCCTCAAAGCTCAGCTTGCCATGGTAGTGGCCCATTCCTGAGTTTCCCACTCCGCCGAAGGGCAGGTTTTCATTGGCAATGTGCATTATAGTGTCGTTTATGCATGAGCCTCCGGCTGAAGTAAGGCGCAGTATCTCCTTGCCATCTTTTGCCTTGCCGAAGTAGTAGAGCGCCAAGGGCTTTTCTCTCTTGCGTACGAATTCAACAGCCTCACTCCTCTCTTTGAACGGTATCATGGGAAGTACAGGCCCGAATATCTCCTCCTGCATGACAGGGTCGTCAGGGCTTACGTTGCTTAAGAGCGTAGGTTCAATAAAGCGCTCTTTTGCATCGTGCTTGCCGCCGAGTTCTATGCTTGCTCCCTTTATGTATCCGGTTATGCGTTCAAAGGCTTTGTCGTTTACAATGCGCACATAGTGCCTGCTCGATTTTATATCTGCGCCGTGCAGTTTCAGCAGCGCCTTGCGGTAGGCTTCAACAAACTCCTTTTCACGGCTTTCATGGATTAGCAGATAGTCGGGCGCAATGCATGTCTGTCCGGCATTCAGTGTCTTTCCCCATGCAATGCGGCGTGCCGCAACATCAATATCGGCATCCTTGTCTACAATGCATGGGCTTTTGCCTCCAAGCTCAAGAACAACCGGGGTAAGGTGCTTTGCGGCAGCGCTCATTACCATTCGTCCAAGTGCGGGGCTGCCGGTAAAGAATATTATATCAAAGCGCTGCTCAAGCAGATGGCTGTTTGTGTCGCGGTTGCCTTGCACCACGGCAATGTACTCCCTGCCAAAAGTGGCTGAAATCATCTCCTCAATTACTCTTGATACATTGGGGACGTATGGCGATGGTTTCAGTATTGCTGTGCAGCCCGATGATATTGCGCCAACGAGCGGGTTGAGCAGCAGCTGAACAGGGTAGTTCCATGGGGATATTATGAGGGCGTTGCCAAGCGGCTCGCTCACAGTGCTGCTGCGCGACGGCATCATCTTGAGCGGGGTTGCGACGCAGCGCCTCTTCATCCAGCCGCGGAGGTGCGAGAGGTGGTTCTTAATCTCTCCTGCAACAATGCTCAGTTCGGTCATTACGGCCTCTTCGCAGGATTTGTGCAGGTCCTGCCACAGTGCATCACAGAGCGGCTTTTCCCAATACTTGAGTGCTTTTTGCAGTTTCTTGAGCTGCTTTTTGCGGAACTTGCGGCAAAGCGTGGCATTGCTTGCAAAGTAATTTCTCTGTTCTTCTATTATGGTATCAATCAGCTGCGCCGGGGTATTCTTTATCTCCATACTTTTACTTTATTTTTTCTGTCGGCCGGTAAAATGGTCCATTGCATGGAAAATTCCAACAACCTCCCCAAAGATATAATCAAAAATAACTGTAGGCAAGAGCGCCTGGCAAAAACGTATGAAATGATAGCCAAACGGTATGCCTTTGAAGTTTCTGTTCTTCTCAATAGCCCTTATTATCTTGCGTGCGGTGGATTCAGGCTTCAGTATGGGGAATATGCGCGATTTTACTCCGTCAAACATTCCGGTGTTGATGAAGTAGGGAGCTATGGTTGTGAAGCGTACTTTGCTTTTCATCTGCTTGAGTTCAATGCGCACGCTGTCGCTCCAGCCTATCATAGCCCATTTGCTGGCTGCGTAGACCGACATTCTTGGATTGGAAATCATGCCTGCAGCCGATGCTATGTTGCATATATGCCCATGGTTGCGCTCAAGCATCCCCGGAAGGAACTGCTGTGCTATTATCATAGGCGCTGTTGCGTTTATATCCATTGTGCGCTGTATCTCCTTTGTTGTCTGTTTGTCAAATGTGCTGTTATTGGCAACTATGCCGGCGCAGTTTATGAGAATATCTATATTTCCGCACTCTTTTACTGTCAGCTGTGCGGCGGTTTCAACCTGTCTGCTGTCCGATACGTCAACCTTGTATCCCTTTACTGTTCCAATGCTCTTGAATTCATCTATTGTGGTTGCAATGCTTGTTTCGTTTATATCCCAAATGACTAAGCAGCGGGCGCCTCTCTCCAATGCCATTCGGCCCATTAAACGTCCTATTCCCGATGCACCGCCTGTGATAAGTATGCAGTTGTCTTTAATTTTGGTCATAAATGCTTTGTTTTAATGTGATTTATTAACATTTGTTCTTTTCGGGCGGCAAAATTAGTATACAAAGAACAAACTTGCAAATGTTATTGCACAATTGATGTGATTTTGTGCAATAAACAATGGTTTTTGGTAAAAAATTACTACTTGATTGTGCGGTAAGGCAGGCCGTCGATTCGTTCAATGGGGTACTGTCCTTCTAAAAGGCCGCTGATTACTGTGTCGCGTGCTCCGGCGCTCTGGAAGGGATAGAGCTCAAATAGCGGCATTATTGATGCAAAGTGCTCCATTATTTCTGACTGTATGCTTTCGTAGTTGCTCCAGTCGGTGTCAGTGGTAAAGCAGTAGAACTGTATTGGCAGTCCGTTGGTATTCGGTTCAAGGGTGCGCACCATTATGAGCATATCCTTTCTTGTCATGCTGTGCTTTCTAAGGTAAATGTCGGCGTATGCACGGAAAAGGCCGGCATTTGTGTCAATTGTTCCATTTGCCAGGCCTTCGGGGTTGGCTGTATTGCACCGTTTCCCCTCTTTCAGCTGCTCGCTCTTTTTTGCAATGTAATCGGCAAGTTCGCTGTCGAGGTTCTTTAGGCGGCGCAGCATTGCATCACTGCAAGGTTTTATGCTGTCAAGCTTTATTGTGTAGCCTCTTGCAATTCTGCGGCCTCCGCTGTCGCTCATGCCTCGCCAGTTGATGAAACTTTCGTTTATAAGGGTATAGGGTGGTACGGTGGCTATGGTGTTGTCCCAGTTGCGCACCTTTACAATTGTTAGGGAAATGTCAAAAACAGTGCCGTTGATGCTTGTGCCCGGCACTTCAATCCAGTCGCCAAGCCGCACCATGTCGTTCTCAAGCAGCAGGAATCCGCCCACAAATCCCATTATGCTGTCTTTTGCAATGAGCATTAGAACCGCTGCAAAAGCGCCTAATCCTCCTATGAGGTAGAGAGGGGATTTGTCTGTGATTATTGAAATAATGACTATTGCAGCTATAAGATAGACTATTACACGGCTTATTTGTATGAATCCCTTTATTGGCCTGTCGTGGTATTTGCTGTTTGTGAAGGCTGAGTCGCCTGCCGCGCTCAGCAAGGCGTTGACAGCCATTACCGCAGCAACGGTGAAATATATCCACACGCAGCGCTCTGCATATATATAATAAGGACTTGAGGCTTCAATAATGAATGGCAGCATGCTGCCAAGCATTATCGGCGGCAGGATATATGCCTGCCGCCTGAGTCTTTTCCCATTATTCAGCTTGTCAAGGAAATGGTATTTTTTTCTCAGCAGTATGCGCTTTGAGGCAAAATGCAGGACACGGTATACAATTTCGGCCACAATGATGGTAAACAGCAGTACCAAAACCAAAAGCATGAGTGTATCAATTCTTTCGGCAATATCATTGGGCACTCCGAATTCGTTTAGCAGCCACTTTATTTTGTCGGATAAGAAATCTGCAACTTCCTGTTTCATTCCATTTAAGTGACGTTTAAAAAATAAGCGTTATTTTTTATATGTCACATAACAAGCAAAGTGCTGGTTTTGTTTGGTGAAAGATGTTTTTTTCCCTATCTTCGTGGGAGAATTTGAAACAGTTTAGAAACCTCTTAATCAGTTATAATTATGCTAAAGGAAGGACTTGCATATACAAGCAGTACGGTGGTTACAATGGAGAACAGTGCCTCTGCGCTTGGTTCCGGCTTTCTGCCGGTATTTGCCACCCCTGCAATGGTAGCTTTAATGGAGAATGCGGCAATGCATGCTGTTGCACCTTTCTTGCCCGCCGGCTCTACAACCGTTGGCGCTGAGATAAGCACTGCTCACATAAAGCCGTCGGCAATTGGCGCTGCGGTGAGTGCCACGGCAACATTGACTGCTGTTGAAGGGCGCAAGCTGACATTTGAGGTAAGCGCCGAGGATGCAGCAGGCCTCATAGGCAAAGGCACTCATGTTCGTTACATTGTGGACACTGAGAGGTTTATGAGCAAATTGGGTTAAATAATAAAATCATCGGCAGAGAACTTTAGGGTTTCTGCCGATGATTTTATAAACACCTTGTTAGAAGCTGTTTAAGCAGCTTCTAATATTATTCAAATATAAGCTTGCCGAACTGTTCGGGGCGGTGGAAGCTTGGCTCAGCCCATTCTATTGGATTCCATGAGAGGAAATGGGGGGTGGGGAGCTCGTCGCCGCATTTGTAGAAATTGGCTGCCATCTCCTTGCCGCAGAAACAGCTGACACCGCTGCGGAAGAGCGCTGTTGCCGGTATAATTTCAACAACGCTCCATGAGTGTTCGCCCTCGCGCAGCGCAAAAGGTTCTGTGCCAAGTGAGGGAATGCGCTCTACGCTCTCTAATACCTCCTTGCCGGCAGCCTCTTTTGGCGCATCGGCGGGATGCCATGCCAGCAGCAGCTTGCCTGTGCAGGTACACTCAAAGTTATAGTAGTCAAGGTTTCCCTGAGGAGAGACAAAGAACTCTACGCAAGGGTCGGTCCAAGTGCGGCCCTGGTCTTCGGTGACATCTGCCTTAATGTCATTTTCGGTAACCGAGAATTTTATATACAGCCTTTTTCCATCATGGAACAGCTTGAATGTTGCCTTGGGCGAGTAGGGATAGTCGGCCGGCCAGTTGCAGCAGTCAATGGCATGTTCGGGAAGCGTGCTGAAAATTTTCTCTAAATCTCCCTCTGGAGTGATTTTTGGTACGTTTATTGTCTTCATGTTTGAAATGTTTTGTTTTTTAGTGCTGTTACTGTCCGCTAATATATATCAAAAAAACCAGCATCTTGTTTTTTTTTATTTTTTTTGTAATCTCTTGTAACAAATTGTTATTTTGTCCGTCATTATGGTGTAAAGACCACAGACGTAGAGAGAAATGAATCACGCAGAATTCAAGAAACGGTTCTTGCCGTTGCAGAAAATGCTCTATCGCGAGGCATACAGAGTGCTTTGCGACAGATTTGAAGCAGAGGATGCTGTGCAGAATCTCTATGTCAAGCTGTGGGAAAGGAGGGAGGAATTGAACTCGCTTGTCTCGCCTGAGGCGTATTGCCGTACAATGCTGCGCAATATATGCATTGACCGTTGGAGGTTTATCAGGGCTCATGACTGCGATGTGGAGCTTTCGGCCGAAGAGGTATCTTGCTGTTCGCCGCCGGAGATTGAAGGCAATGAGGTGCGGGAGTGTCTTGAACATTTTCTGGCCGGCCTCCCCGAACAGCAGCGTCGTGTTATGAAAATGAGCATGAATGGCTGCGGTATTGAAGAGATAGAGTGCATTACAGGACTTTCGCAAACAAACATAAGGGTGATTTTGTCGAGGCTGAGGCGGAAGTTCAGGGAATATTACAATAAATTATAGGAGAATGAATTTATGGATGAGCGTAGAATAGAATTGATGATAGAAAAATTCTTCGATGCCCGGCTTACTGCTGAGGAGGAGCGCGAGCTTTGTGCTTTTCTTCGTGGGCATGAGCTTCCCGAGAGGCTTAAAAAGGATGCAGAGGCTGTGCTTGCTCTTTGTGGCGGAGAACCGGATATGGAAATTCCGCAAGGTGCGGAGGAGCGTCTTGATGCCCTCATCGATTCACTTGAGAACGATGCTTCAATTTTGCCGGCTGGGGAAAAGGAGGTTGAAAAAGAGCGAAAACGCCAATTGGGGATTCCGCGTTTTGTGTTGCAAGGTGCTGCTGCGGCAGCTGTGGTTATTGCGGCATGTATTTTCGCGTATGACGATGCTTCTTTGCAGATTGAGCAGACAGCTTCTCTTGTTGCCGAACATGTTGAAGAAACAGAGGAAGATACCTTTGACAACCCTGAGGATGCAATGAAATGCTTCAAGGCAGTCATGGGCGACATCAAACTTGCGCTTATTACAACGGAAAGCAATACACGCGAGATTGGCAACACGCTCAACGACGCGTTTATGCCATACAGAGATATAATAAGGATAAACATATAAATCATATAATCATGAAACGGTATATATTAACAGTAATGATGTCGCTTTTACTCCTTGCCGGTTCAGCCTTTGCCAATGGGCATACGCCGCAAGTGAAGGGAAAGAGCGAGGCAGAGAAGTTCATTAAGCAGCTTGCAAAATTGAAGGAGAGCGAGATAGATTACGCATACATATCTGCAACGATGTTCAGGCAGATGTTCTCAATGATTGGGGCCGAAGTGGAATTGAAAGGCGTGCCTAATCCTATTGCTTCAATCAAAAGCCTGAGAAGTTTTTCTACAACAGGCGAAACGGGATACGTTACGCTGAAAAAGCATATTGCGCCGTTCCTGCAGGAGGATGACAATGTTATGGGCTTGGAACTTATGGCACTGAGCAGGGAGGGTGAAATGGTTACCGCAATATACGGTGATTCGGAGAACACGCTTGTGATAAATGATGAGGGCGATGAATTATCAGTTGTATTCATTTCCGGGCTTTCGTACGATTTATTCAAAACCCTTGGCGAGAACGGAATGGAAATAGGATTCTGAAACATATATAATAGAATGTAATATGAAAAAGACAATATATATAATAGTGGCGCTGCTGCTTGCTTTGAATGTGCAGGCACAGTTGGTGGATAAGGAAAGGCTCAATGAATTCATATCAGAACTTAAAGGCTTGAGTGACCAGCATGTGCTATGTGAAAGCGAGAAATTCAATTGTTACGCAACCGAGGAGTCGCAAGTGACCTCTGCGCATTTGGTTTTCCCTCCCAATCTTGTGGATTTTGTTATGCGTGACGGAGAAAGAATGCCTCTTACAGGTATCTATAGAGCTGATACAACATTCCGTTTCGTGACTATTATATCAAACGACAGCAAAGGCTACTGTCTTGTCAAAGATGTTCTTGGCAAGTATTACGATGGGGAGGCGGAAGATATATTTGGCATTCCGCTCATGGCATGCAACCGTGAAGACGGTGAGGAGCAGACGCTTTTCATGGACGAGAATAACACTCTGCTAATAAGAGATGACGGCAGAGATTTAGAGCTTCTTTATGGAAACTTCAACCTTATGAATACATTGCAGAATGTTTTAAGATCGGTTGCAGAGATTACTGATGAGGAATATATTGATGTTGAGATGTTCGGCGGAATGGACTTCGGGGTACATCTGAATATGAATGCAATTAGCAGACATCCCGACAATCCTTATCTTCCGAGTGCCGGCAGCGAATTGAATGCACTTAGCAGACATCCCGGCAATCCTTATCTTCCGAGTGCCGGCAGCGAATCAATAATGGCGCTTGCCCAAAAGGTTTTCAAGGACAATGCTGAACTGCTTGAACGCAGGCTTGCCAAAGCGGAAAGCAAGGAGGAGCGCGAAGAGATTACAGCCGAGATTGCTGCATTCAAAAAGGAAGCAAAAGAGTCTCTCGATGACCTTGAGAAGGAACTTTCCGAACTTGATGAACCCTCGTTTATAGAAATATTCCCGGGAACGAATGAACATTTTGTGGCAATACCAAAAGTTCCGGAGCATCTGAAAGGGAAGATGAAACCCTACGCAGCCAATGGCGTATATGACTGGATAAACCAAACCGGCTTTGCCAATGGCGCTAAGGGTAGTTTAGACCAGATTTCGTGCATAATTACCCCGCTGGATGTCGCAATGCAGTATGTTATCAGGCACTATCCGCGTGACAGATGGTACGACGATGGCTTCACGCCCGAATACAAGGAGATAGCTGCAACAGAGTATCAGGGCAGTATGCCTGCAATCCTTTACCGCTTCTCGCGGAATGAACAGGGTTACAATGACATGTTGCGCAACCTTGGCCAGCTGTTCAATCTAAAACTGGGCGAGAAGCATTGGGGACTTAAGGTTACCCAGCAAAGCGAGAACAATGGCAAACGCTTTGTCCAGCTATGGGGCGAAGGCGGCATACTCATGTGCCTCTACGACTCTCCTGCAGATAAGCATTTCCACATGAGCATAATAATTGGCGGTCCTGATGGCTTTGAACAGGCTGTTAATGAATATTGCTTCGGTGGCGAGAAGGATTTTGCAAAGAAGTGCAACATTATAATCAACAGCGACCATAGCGACAATTCATACGGAATACACTTTACCGAGGATGAATACTTCTTTGCCGGGAAATCGCACAAGAACGGCGTGCATATTGACTTTGGATACGCAAGGATGTTCTTGAAATAGAGTACAGATAACAGAGTACAGATAACAGAGTACAGATAACTATAATCGCGTGCCTGTTCTGGCATGGTGAAGCGATGAGGGGCTTTTCTCATTGCAATCGTCGGGATTCTTTAGAATAACAGAAATAATTTATAAACAATACAACAATGAAAAGAAAAATTCTTTTGACGCTTGTGCTTGCTGTTGCAGGCATAGTGTCACTTGCAGCACAGACAACAGCACTCGTTACCTACGAAGGCGGTTACTTTGTAAAGAGCGGCGAGGAGTGGACCGAGTACCGTCCGGCCGACAAGGTGGAACCATGGAATGAGTACAAACAGTACAAGGAGGATGACAAGTTCTTTTACCTTAAGAGCAAAAGATGCAATGTTGCTGTTCCCAAAATCTCGCACGACAAAATTTATGTTGACCGTAAGAAGAACGGCAACTGGGAGGTTGTGTACAACACATTGAACGTGCACCTTCTTTGTCCCGAAGGCGATGCCCTGTACTACACCTACAGAAACCACAGTATGAAGCATTACGAATATGACGGCTACTTCGTGCGCGATAACCTCAACTGGCGCGAGTACCGCCCAAGGCTCAAAAGCGGTGTATGGGCCGAATTCAAGCAGACTGCTGAAGACAGGAGATATTTTACCATTGAAAGCACTAACAACATTGTGTACATTCCAAAGACTGCTGATGACGACATTGTAATCAAGAAGAAAGGCAACGAGAACTGGAGCGGCGGTTACGCAATACAGGCTGTGCATGACCGTTCGGCAACCTATCTTTACAGTTACTACTACGAGAAGAGCGCCCATGTAAAAGGAAAGGACCGTTTTGAGCTTACAGACAATTCTGCGCGCATAAGCCTTGACAGCAAAGGCAATATCCAGGTGGCTCTTGGCGGCAAGCACTACGATTTTACATACACCGATATTGAGATGACTGATTACGATGGCAAGGAGGCAATCCTCATAACCATTGACAAGAAGAACAGAATTTGGCTTTTTGAAGGCACTGCACGCCTTGAGTGCAGGAAAATAGGCAAGAACATGATTCTTGCCGGAGCAAAAAGCTGCAGGGAAATTGCTGACCAGCTTAAAATGGGCACTTTCAGATTCTGAATGAACCTTATCGGGCTGCTGTAAAACAAACAAGCACCCGCGTTAGAATAGCTCTAACGCGGGTGCTTGTTCAGCACGTTGGCTTTTTGCCCGTCCTCATGCCGGTTAATTCTTTTCGTCCTCAACTATAAATGCCCTTTCGCCGTTGAAGATATGCAGGTTCAGCTGCTCCATTACAAAGTGCAATGCACGCTGCGCGCGAACTGAATTTCCTGCGGCATCAATTGGCGGCGAGAATGCGGCGATACCGAAGACGCCGGGAAGTACGCCCATGATACCGCCGCCCACGCCCGACTTGGCCGGCAGGCCGCAACTGAACATCCAGTCGCCTGTGTGTTCGTAGAAGCCCACCGTTGCCATAAGCGATGTTATTCTGCTTGTCAAGGAACTGTTGAACACATGTTCATGCGTTATTGGGTTATATCCGCCGAAAGCTATGGTGGCAGCCATTATTGAGAGCTGTGTTGCAGTAACGCCCAAAGAGCATTGGCGCGTGTACAGGTCGAGCGACATTTCGGGCTCGTCGTATATGCGGTTATAGCTCTTCAGTAGCCATGCAATGGCGCGATTGTTGTGGTTGCTGACGCTTTCCGACCTGTACAGTTCGTCGATGAGCCGAACCTCGCTGCCGCACAGTTTTTCGATATTCTCCTTTATCGCCTCCCACTTCCCGTCGCTGTTGCCCACAGGGCGCACCATGCTGACGGCGGATATTGCTCCTGCATTTACAAGAGGGGTAGAAGGATGTTCGTTCTCAAGAAGAATTGCAAGCACTGAATTGAACGGCATGCCTGTCGCATCGGCGCCAATCATGTCGAGCAGCGTCTCTGAACCGTAGTCCTTGAGCACAAGCAGTGCAGTGGGCACTTTTGAAATTGACTCAATGCCAAAGACGCTTGAGCAGTCGCCAGCGGTGATTATCTCGCCGTCGGGCAGGCATGCTGCTATCCCGAAAAGACTGCTGCCGGCATTGGCAAGGTAGGGTATGTAGTCGGCGTTGCGGCCCTCATTGCACTCTCTGAACCTGAGGTATGCCTCATGAATGGCAATTTTCAGTTCCTCTTTTCTTATCCTTCTATCCATCATTGCAATACTCTGTTTTATTGGGTTTTTACCTTTTTCCGGTGTGGGTGTAAACTGTACCTTTCACCTTGATGTTGCTCTCAATGCTCAGGCGCGATGGAGTGGGATACTGCAGCTTGTCAAGCTCTTCCACTGCCGATTTAATGTCGCCAAGAAGCTGGTCGGCCATGTCGCGGCTGAAGCCCTGGCGCACCACAATGCGCATCACTATTGTCTCTTCAAGCTTTGCAGGCAAGGTGTATGCCGGCACCATCCATCCGTTTTGCTTCAGCTTGTCCTGGAGGTCGTAAAGTGTCCATTTGCACTTCTTTGAGTACTCTTTCTTCATCTCCCAGATGAACAGCGGGTTGGTGACATCGGTGCTGTAGTTCCTGAATGGCTGCATCTTGCCTATTTCGCCATGCAGATATTTCGCAATTTCCATTGAACTGTGCTGTATTGCCTTGTAGCCCTCGAATCCCAGACGTATGAACTGGTAGTACTGTCCAAGAACCTGTGCTGCGGGACGCGAGAAGTTCAAGCCCACCTGCGTTACCTCTGCTCCAAGGTAATTTACACTGAAGGACATGCTGTCGGGGAGGAATTTCTTGTCTTTCCAGACAACCCATCCAAGACCGGGGTACACAAGGCCGTACTTGTGTCCGCTGGTGCTGATTGAGAGCACCCACTTGAGGCGGAAGTCCCATTGGGTGTCGGGGTAGAGGAATGGCATTATAAAGCCGCCTGACGCTGCGTCCACATGGATTGGAATGTCGTATCCGGTTTTTTTGTTGTATTCGTCAAGCGCATCGTTCAGCGCCTTCACGTCGTCGTTAAGGCCGGTCCAGGTTATGCCCATGACCGGGACTACGCATATTGTATTCTCGTCGCACATTGCTATGGCCTCTTTGGGGTTGAGGGTAAGGTTCTCTTCGGTGAGAGGAACTGTGCGCATCTCTATTTGCCACAGCTGTGCGAATTTCTCCCAAACTACCTGATAGGCCGATGAAATTACGAAGTTAGGCTTGTCATAGGGCTTGCCGGCATCCATGCGGCGTTTCTTCCAGCGTTGCCAGGCTGCCACGCCACCAAGCATGCATGCTTCGCTTGAACCAATGCCCAGTGCTCCGGCTTTCCATTTGGCCTGTTCGGGGCTGTTCCATAGGTTGGCAATTATATTGATGCACTTTGCGCACATTACCGCTACTCGAGGATATTCGGTTTCATCGATGTAGTTGATGGCAATTGCGTCGTTCATCAGCTTGGTGGCGTACGAATCCATATATGTAGTTACAAACGTGGCAAGGTTAAGGCGCGGCTGCGTCTGGGCAATTGTCTCGTCCTTTACCATGCGGTAGGCAATCTCCGGCGTTGTGGGGTGCTGGGGAATTTTGTCTGTTGGGGCACTGTGAAGCATCTCTTCTGAACCGAACACTGTTGTTGTGACTGTTGCACTCTTGTTTTCTTCTTTCATCTTTTTCTACTTTTAATGAATTTGTAAATATGGTTACTTGCGTAATAGTGAACATTGCTTCCGATGCTTAGGTTCGCATGTTTTGCTTTTTTATGATGTTGCAACATTTTTGCGTTGCTGTTGTTTGCAATATGTATAAAACATTTTGCTTATGAAGATGATTGAAACCGGAAAAGGGTACATTACCCTATGGGCATTGCTTGGAATATGGTCGGTGTCGGCGCTTACTTCGCTGCCGGGATTGGCCATATCTCCCATTTCAGAAAAACTGTCGTATATATTCCCTGCAGCAACTGAACTTGAGATTCAGCTGCTTACTACATTGCCGTCGCTGCTGATAATTCCTTTTATATTATTAGCCGGATATATAAGCGAGAGAGTGGGATATATAAGGCTGCTGTACACTGGATTAGCACTATTTCTTTTATGTGGTGCTTTATATTTTGTGTGCCAAAGCATGGTGCAGCTTATTGTTGTAAGCGCTCTTCTTGGAGTTGGTGCGGGAATTATAATTCCGCTATCAACAGCGCTGGTCTCAAAGTTCTTTTATGGCGAGGAGCGTACGAGGCAGTTCGGATATGTGTCGGCAATTACAAATATTGCCCTTGTTGCTGCAACGGCTGTCACCGGATGGCTTGCCGATATACAGTGGCGGTTGCCGTTCCTTGTCTATCTGCTTCCGTTCTTTTCGCTGCTGCTTGTTCCGTCGCTTAAGGCTGAGGGACGGAAGAGTGATGGAGGAGGCGGCAGCAGTGCGGACGTGCAGCAGCACGGCACTGTTAAATATGCAGCTCTCTTCAAATACATGCTTTATTATCTGCTTATTACATGCCTTGTAATGGTTGTGAGCATAAATATGCCGTTCCTGCTTGCATCAATGGGATATGACAGCAGTGTGGATGGGGTTGTGACCGCTCTCTTCTTTTTGGCAATGATGCTGCCGGGACTGTTTATAAACCGTATCCTCTCCGCATTAAAGGGGTGGGTGCTGCTGTTTTCGCTGTTGCTTATTGCGCTTGGACTTCTGAATATATGCATGTATGATTCGTTGCTGTTTGTGATTGTTGGCTGCATTGCTGCAGGGTTTGGCTATGGCATTGCGCAGCCTTATATATATGACGCCACTGCATCGCTGGCAACGGCTTCCAAGGTTGCATACGCAATGGCTCTTGTTATGGTGATGAATTATGTTGCCATTGTTATATCTCCTTTTGTTACAGAGTTTTTGCAGTCTTTGGCTGGAGTAAAGAATGAAACTTTTCCATTCCTTGCAAATTCTGTTATTGCATTCGCTGCGATGATGTTTATCGCCCTCAGGCGAATGGTTAAACGCACGGCATGATGATTGTGAGATGTTAAAATTTTGCTGTTTATGAATAATTATACTAAAGGGTCTCTTGCTCTGTTCACAGCAAGAGTGTTCAGCGGGCTGAATGTGAATGCGCTGGGCTTTCTGTTGCCATTGTGGATTGCTCCGCTCAGCTGCGTGTCGCTGCGCCTGCTGTTTGGCGCGGCAGTCTTTTGGGTGGTGTCTATCTTTACTAAGCCTGAAAATGTGTCGGGCAAGGATGTCCTGAAATTGGTGGCGCTGGGCGCGCTTGGGATTTTCGGCTATATGTCGCTTTATGCTCTGAGCATTAGTCTGACTACTCCTGTTAATTTTGCAATTTTCAACGCAATGCAGCCTCTGTGGGTGGTTATAGTGTCGGCCGTGCTTTATCGCGAAAGTGTAGATTCGCGCAAGCTGTTGGGGCTGGCGGTAGGGTTCATTGGGGCATTGCTGTGCATATTGTCAGAACCCTCTTCGGCAGTTGCGAGCAATCCGCTGCTGGGCAACATGCTGGCTATTGCCGCTTCTGTGATTTATGCCGTGTATCTTGTTTTTTCGGCAAGAATGGTGGGGCATTTGTCAAGTGTGGTAATTCTAAGGTATACATTCTCCTCGGCAGCATTAGTGGCATTGGCTTTTGTGTCAGTATTAGGGTTCAGCGCTCCTATGTTTGATGGGGAGATTCAGGCAAAACCGCTGCTTACGCTGCTTTTCATGCTCGTTTTTCCTACAACGGTAACATATTTCCTTGTACCGATAGGGCTGAAGTATTTGAGGAGTACCGTAGTGGCGCTGTACGGTTATGTTACCCTTATTGTGGCAGCGTTTGTATCGTTCATTACCGGCATGGACCATTTTGAACCGATTATCCTGCTTTCGCTGGTGCTGATAGGGGTGAGCATATACCTTGTTGGCGTAGTTGAAGGCCCTCGCAGCATTGAAAAGGGAACTCATTGATGCTTGCAGATTGTGTTTCTTTGGTTAAAATATTCCAAATATATTAAATATATAAATAATAATTATTATTTTTGCAGGGAATGGCTATTTGTCATTTGGCGTGAAGCTTTTCTGCAATTGTTGGGTCTTTATCCCAATTTGTGCAGCTGTTTCTAAAAGTATTTAATAATTATTATTTTATAAATGAAAAGATTTGCATTACTATTTGCGATGCTTCTGTTTGTGGCGGCGGTGTTTGCCGTGCCTGCGCGCAGAGCGTCTCTCAAGGTCAAGCAGTCGGACGGCAGTGAGCTTACAGTGCTGCTTGCCGGTGACGAAGCCTTGCATTTTTACACAACCCTTGACGGCAAACCGCTTTTCAAGGAGCTGAACGGTGACTATTCCTATGCGACATTCTCTGCCGAAGGGCAGTTTGTTTCAACCAAATGCCTTGCCCACGACAGCGGCAGCCGCTCTTTGCACGAAAGGGCGCTGATTGCTTCAATTGACTACAGCAAAATGGGCGAGGAGATAAACCGCGTGGCAAACGCACGCTCTGCAAAATACAGAAGTGCGGCTCAAAAGGCGGCATCGTCGGTAAATCCCACAGGTGAGGTGAATGTTGCTGTGCTGCTCGTGGAGTTCAAGGACAAGAAGTTTTCATACACAAAGGAGGATGTCCAGAATATCATGAACACTCCGGGCTATGTTTACGATAACCCTATCGCACCAAGCATAGGCAGCGCGCGCGACTATTTCATAGCGCAGTCGGGCGGCAAGTTCAAGCCGAACTTTGTTGTTACTGATATTGTAACCCTTGACCACAATATGGCCTATTATGGCGCAAACGACGCAAACGGCAACGATGAAAAACCGAGCTACATGATTAAGCATGGCATTCAGAAGGCCGATGCAAATTTTGACTTTTCTATTTTTGACAACAATGGCGATGGCGAGTCAGAATTTATCTACTGCCTTTATGCAGGCTATTCCGAGGCTGCCGGTGCCGAAGAGAATGCTGTGTGGCCTCACCAGTGGACGTTGTCGTCCGAATCGGGCACAGTTGTTGTGGACGGCGTGAAGTTCAATACATACGCATGCAGCAGTGAACTTTCATTAAGTGAGCATTATGAGAGCGAATATGGCAAGCTGCTTACAGGCATTGGCTGTATCTGCCATGAATTCTCCCACTGCCTGGGATTGCATGATACATACGACACAACATACGAATCGGGCAACTGGGGCATGGACTATTGGGATGTGATGGACCAGGGATGCTATGCTGCCGAAGGTTATGTCCCTGTGGGCTACAATGCTTACGAAATGGACGCTTGCGGCTGGAGGGACCTTGTGGAGATTAACGAGAAGGGACACTACACAATGGAGGCTCTTACACGCGAAGGTGTTGGCTATAAGGTGGTGAATGACGCGAACCCCAATGAATATTATGTTCTTGAGAACCGCAAGTGCGAAGGCTGGGACAGATACCTTTTCAATGAGGGCATGCTAATTACTCATGTTGATTACCTGAAGTCGGCATGGGATAACAACACCATAAACGCCACAGCGGGCCATCCGCGTTTCACAATTATTCCGGCCGACAATAAGCTTGCAAAGTATGGCGATGTTTCAAACTCGGAATTTGCGGCAAGCCTAAGGGGAGATGTATGGCCGGGTACAAGCGGAAACACTGAACTTACAAACACCTCTCTTCCCGCAGCAAAGGTTTACAAGGGCGGCTATATGAACAAGCCGATTACCAATATTAAATATGAAAACAGCGTGATTTCATTTGATTTCATGGCTGGCATGTTCAGTTCAGCACCGGCAGTGCTGCCTGCAACTGAGATTGGCGAGAGTGCATTCGTTGCTAACTGGGAGGCGCTTGAAACAGCCGTGAAATACAATGTGGAGCTGTACAGAATCACTGAGGCCGAAGGGGGTGCGGGAGACCCTGTAACTATGCTCTCGGAGGACTTTGTGAACTGCACCGAAAGCAATAAGGATATATCATCATCTTCCGACAGCTATACTGCAATGGCCGGTTGGACCGGGTATAAAGTCTACAGCGAACGCGGTATTGTAAGGGTAGGCACTTCGTCTAATGCAGGATGGTTTAAGTCGCCTATGCTTAATAACGTGGGCGAGATTACAGTTTCCTTTGAAACAGTTCTTTATAATACAGCTGATACAGGTTCTGTTCTCACAGTCTCTGTTCTTGATGCTGATGGCAATGAGATTGTTTCAAAGGATGTCACTCCAACATCGGCATTAGCTGAATACAGCCTTACAGCAAACGTAGATGGTGATTTCTATTTGCAGTTCAGTACAGAAGCCAGCAAGGGCAAAAAGCGTGCGAAAATTGACAATATCAGCGTTACTGCTGCAAGTTCAGTAACTGCCCGGCTTGTAACGAAAGTTACAACAGAGTCTGTAAGTTATCGTTTTGAGAATCTTGAGAGCGGCGTATACAGTTACCGCGTACAGGCAAGCGACGGTATTGGCGTTTCGGACTTCTCTGCTCATCAGAATGTTACCTTGCTTGCAACCGGCATTAGCGATGTTGTTGCAGAAGCTTCACATGTTGAGGTGTATACCGCAGCCGGTGTAAAGGTTTACAGCGGAGACAAGTCAAATGTTCCGGTTCTTGGCAAGGGTGTGTATGTGCTCAAGAGCAATGCCGGAACTGTTAAGGTTCTTGTAAAATAAAGCGTTCTTAAGGCTGCGCAAGCCTTGAACTGCATCTTTTTATTCATCTCTTGCAACAATAGGGCGACCCAAAAAGTCGCCCTATTGTTATATGCGCACTGCTCATTTTTATTGATTATGCTGCTTGTGGGAGAACTGAAATTAAAATTATGCTCCTATTTGCTGAATAGTATGCATTCTCAGGCTCTGAAACCGCTTATATGAAGGCTTGTTTGGTTTGACAGAAAATGCTTTTAAGGCTGCATTGTGCCCGATAAGGCATTTTTTCTGTTTGAAACAGCATTATAGTGGTGTTGCGCATGCGGTTATTTAAGCGGATGCTCGTTTGCCGGGTAAGTTTAAGAGTATACAAATCTGTTGCAAGAAATGGGTATATTGATAGGGGCGGCAGCTTACTTGTCATTCAGTTGCTGTCACATCTTGCAGTGCATGCGTTCATTATTCAAATATATCAGGCAGAGGCCATTTTTTATCCCAAAATCTATTTTATCCAATTTTTTTGCACTGATTATTTAGTGCAACTTATTGTTGTACAATAAGTTCTTATGATTTTAACCCTCTGAGAATTGAAAATCCGCAAAGTTGCTTTACAACAGCACGAAATATTGCAACAATCGTAAATTTACACCAAAAAATCTTCGTTCTCCTACTGCAATTTTATAAATATGCAAAAAATATTGTTTACATTAGTAAAACAAATACAAGGCGTTTAAGATACAATTGTAGTACGGGTTAGGTGTGAATGTAAATAATGGGGTAGTGCTTATGCTGTTTTATAATGTTAATGCATTAAAACTCTACATAGTGTTTACACATTGTTACTTTTTGTGCGCATGTTTTCAACAGTCTGTTATTAACAGGGTGCAATGCTATATGCAAAAAATATACACAGATATTTATGTGTTCGTAATCTATTATAAATCAGCACTTAATAGTTTGCTTATTTAAGTTTTAGGGTAACATATTTGTCCGATTTGTTGCATTTCGTGAAAATAAATGTATATTTTTCTGTTTTTAACCGCTTATTGCTTGGTAAACCAATGGTTTATGAAAATAACATAATGTAGATTGTAACTATGGAGCGCTTTTGCCGATTCGGCGGTTTGTTCTCTTTGCTGAAATTTTGGTGCAGTCGGTAAAGCGCTGTTTGGCAATTTGCTTGCATGTGTGTAAATTTTATATTTGTAAATTTGCTTGCAGTGACAATGTTTTTGCGCCTATTGTTTGTTTGGAAAATTGTTGTTATCTTTGTGAAGAGTGTTGCTATAACAATTGTATATCTTGAAAACTGCATAAAATCATGAATGAGAAGGAACGGATTGAATTGTTGATGAAGTGTTACGGTTTAACGCCGTCGCAATTTGCTGAAAGAACCGGAATACAGCGCGCGTCTGTATCGCATATTATAAGCGGAAGAAACAAGCCAAGCCTTGAGGTACTGCAAAAGATATATGAGGCCTTTCCGGAACTTGATGCGAGTTGGCTTATGGCCGGCAAAGGCGAAGAGCCGGTTGCGCAGAGCGAAAACAAAGCGGGCGGCGCAGGGCATGCTGAGAACTCTTTGTTTGCAGGCCTTGCAGAGCAGAACCCACAAGCAGCGCGTCCAACTGCCGAACAACGTCTTCAAGCAGAGCAAACAGCTGCAGAACCTCGCCCGCAAACGGTGCAGCATCTTTACGTTGAGCCAGAATATCTGCCTCAGCAAAGGCCAAGAACCCAGCAGATGCCTAAACAGCAGGCAGAACGCCAGCAGCGCAGGAGCGTATCGCAGAAGCAGCTGCCGGCAGTTCCTGAAAGGCGCATTAAGGAGGTGAGGATATATTTTTCCGATGGTACATACGAAACCCTTGTGCCTGAAAAGTAGTTCTTGGAAATTCAAACAGTTTCTTAGTGTCGCTGTATGTAAAAAAATGCATAGATTTTCTGCTTGTTTCTAAACTTTTGCAAAAAAGTTGTATCTTCGCAAATAGTGAAGATTATTAACCATAGATACAATAGTATGAAAAAAGTTCTTGTTGACTTGACAGTAAAGGAGGTAAAGCACGTGAATGCCAACTGCGTGCTCCTGGTTATGGGGAGCGAAGAGCGGCTTCCGGCCATCCTCCCAGGGCAATTTGCCGAACTGCGTATCGACGGCACGCCGAGTGTGATGCTTCGCCGTCCTATTTCGGTTCACAGTTTTAATGCAGCAAAAAATGAGGTTGGTTTTTTAGTGCAGCTTGTTGGTGACGGCACTCGCTGGCTGGGCTCGCTCAAGGCTGGTGACAAGGTAAATACGCTTATGCCGTTAGGAAACGGTTTCTCTCTGCCCGTAAAGGCCGGAAAAAGGTTCTTGCTGGTGGGCGGAGGAGTAGGATCTGCGCCTCTTTATTATCTTGCCGAGGAACTCAAAGCCCGCGGATGCGATTTTACGATACTGATAGGAGCGCGTTCGGCCAAGGACCTCTATCTGCGTGAGGCTTACGAGGCATTGGGGCGCGTTGAATATACCACTGAGGATGCTACATTGGGTGAAAAGGGCTATGTAACCAATCACTCAGTTCTTGGCGAGAAATTTGACCATATATATACCTGCGGCCCTAAGCCTATGATGCTTTCTGTTGCGAGGTATGCCCGTGAGAATGGCATTGAGTGCGAGGTTTCGCTTGAGAACAAGATGGCGTGCGGACTCGGCGCCTGCCTCTGCTGTGTAGAGGACACCAAGGAGGGTCACAAGTGTGTTTGTACAGATGGTCCGGTATTTTCAATAGATGAACTGAAATGGTAAAGACAAATGTAAAAATAGGCGGTCTTGAACTAAAGAATCCGGTTCTTACCGCATCGGGAACATTCGGCTACGGAATTGAGTTTGCCGATTTTGTTGACTTGAACAGGTTGGGCGGCTTTATAGTAAAGGGCACAACCCTTAATCACCGCGAAGGCAATGCCTATCCGCGCAGCGCCGAGACGCCAATGGGAATGCTAAATGCTGTAGGCCTTCAGAACAAGGGAGTAGACTATTTTGCACAGAATATATATCCGCAGCTTAAGAACCTTGATACAAATGTTCTCGTGAATGTATCGGGAGCATGCATTGAGGATTATGTGGCATGTGCCGAAAAGGTTGCTGCGCTTGACCGTATTCCGGGAATTGAGCTGAATATATCCTGCCCTAATGTAAAGCAGGGAGGCATGGCGTTTGGCGTGCAGGCTGCATCGGCGGCAGAGGTTGTGTCGGCGGTGCGCAAGGTGTATCCAAAGACGCTGATAGTAAAGCTTTCGCCAAATGTCACTGACATAACAGAGATTGCGCGTGCCGTTGAGGGTGCGGGTGCTGACAGTGTGTCGCTTATAAACACTCTGCTTGGCATGGCAATAGATTCCGAAAAGCGCCGTCCGGTGCTCTCAACGATTACAGGAGGCATGAGCGGCCCGGCTGTGAAGCCTATTGCGCTACGCATGGTGTGGCAGGTTGCCAAGGCTGTAAAAATCCCTGTTGTGGGTATCGGTGGCATCACTACTGGTGCTGATGCCATTGAATTCCTGCTTGCGGGAGCAAGCGCCATTGAGGTGGGCACTGCTAACTTTATGAATCCGGCCGTTACAGGCGAAATTGTTGACTACATTGAGGATTATCTTGTTCGCCACAAGATGAATTCTGTTGACGAGCTTATTGGTGCGCTTGAGGTTTAGGACTATTTCGGCTCAGTAGAAATTTACTGTGTGTAACGCAATTTTGGTATAATAGAATTATTATTCCTTGATTCGTTTTACCCTTAATCTGTTGTCGTTTATTCTCCTGTTTTCGTTCTATCACATACTTTTCATGACTGAAAAGTATGC
>JAFXAR010000040.1 GCA_017516885.1 Bacteroidaceae bacterium | reverse complement strand
TTTCAGTTTTCATTTTTCAGTTTTCAGTTTTCAGTTTAAGCAATGCTGCTCCCCTCCCCTGATGGGGAGAGGAGGCATTGCTCTTGAGATTTACTTGCGTACTTTCTTTGTTACAATCCTGTCACCCTCGCGTACCTTTATTATATAGACACCCTCGGTCATCTGCTCAACCTTGCGGCCCGAAATGTCATAGATAGCTTTCACATTTCCGTTTTCACCTTTCACATTGTCAATGCCTGTTGTACCCTCAATTGTGCCCATTGTAACAGGGTTCTTTACAGAACCGGCCATTCCTGCGAACTGAAGTTCACGGTCAAGGTCAATAAATTCGCCCGATACCTTATTATATAAGCGGAATGTTACATTCTCATCGGCCTCACCCGCAACAGAAATGAATGCAAGACCATTGATGAAGCGCCCCTCGCCACGGCACTCGTCGCCCACGAATGCACCAATTGTGTACTTCTCGCACTCCTCAATATCAATCTTGGCAATAACTGCCATTGAGTTTGCGAAGCGGCTGCCGTCATAAACCCATACACTGCGCTCTCTTGCTGCAACACCGGCCGGAGCTGGAATTTCAGTTCCGGCGGAAGCTTCAAACTCACCCTGCTCAAGAGAGAAGCGGTTAGGCATCTCGCAAGTAAATGCGTTTGCTGTGTATATCATATAACCCTCGTTGGGAACAAGCTGGCTGAGTGTGCCAGCCCAAACACCGCCGGTCGATGTAACGAAGCCGTCGTTCTTTGAGAGGATAATGTCACCTTCGGCAAAGTTTGCCGCATTGAAAATATCCTCAACCGGATAGCGGTACTCATAAGGATAAGATACCCAGTTCCAGCCCTTAATGAACTCCTTGCTTTCGATAGCGCCGTCATAGTTCATGACACCCTCAAGTGTTGCATATACAGTAACCGGTTTAATATTATCCTGCATCTTTATCTTATATGCCTGACTTTGGTCAAACATTGTCAGAGAGCCGAAGGGGCCCCATTTTGCATCGTTGAAGACAAGGTCGGTGCGGCTGCGTGCCTCTACAAAACCATCCTTAATTGCCTCGGGAGCAAACATTGCCGATGTCAATGAAATCCAGCTCCAGCCGCCCTCAAGTGTAAGTTTTTCCATAACGCTTACCATACCGCTGCTTGTAAGCATCTCAGAATCACCCTCAACGCTGGCTGCATCATACTCAAATATCACATTTGAATTCTGGCAGAGTGCCATTGGAGTGAACTCGAATGCTACGCTATTGCCTGAAACCTCACCTTGTTCTACCTTGACAACATTCCAGCCATAGTAATCGAAATTGAACTGCGTACTCTCTATCCTTACGCTCAATGCACTTGCATCGAAATCAGCATCCTCGGGCCAGAATATCAGTGCAACCTCGCGTGCAACGCCGTCGTTGTAGAGCGGTTCGTTAAAACCATCGAAAGCGATTTCAGTCACTTTTCTCTTTACATTCACAACACACTTTGCAACTACAGATGGGTTATCCTCGCTTGTGAAGGTGATGGTAGCAGTACCCTTGTTCATTGTGCGGAAATCATGCATACCTGTAGCCTCATTTACACCCAAATACTCTACTATAACATTATCATCAACCTCAACAATGATATTCTTGTTTGTAGCATCCTCGGGGAGAGCTGTTGCGGCGATTGAGAATTCAATCAGCTCATTACCGAACCATATTGTCTTTTCGGTCTCGGACAACTGAATTTCATTAACCGACTGTACTACAAGCAGATTTACCTGGTCGGTAATAGTTTCGTTTACAGCAGCCTTGACAAATACACGATCCTGAGGTACAGTAATGAAGCGGAATGTGATGCTGCACTCTGTCTTTGCATCGTTGAGCGTAACCTCGGCAATTTCAACCTCGGCATCACCGACCGGCATGCCGTCGCCATTTACAATGGACATCTCGAACGACTCTATTGTTGCGTCGCTGGGATCAACAGCGGCAACAGCCTTAACTGTCTGGCCTACAGCAACTGTCATACCGTTGGGGCTGGGCTCCTGACCGGCAATGCTTGTAATCTTCACGCCGGTAGGTGTGCGCTTGATAACGGTATAATATTCAACTGCCACATCGGGGTTTTCATCGCTTTTGAATGTGAATGTAACCTCGCCTGGAGCATACGCATGCAAATGGCAGACACCGGCAACATCGCTCTTGATAATCTCGGCAACTTCAGGATTTGAAGATTCAACCGTAAACTCTTCATTCTTCACATTACCCGGTTCAACCGAATATTTTAATTCAATGCTATCGCCGTCGCTATCAATCCAATACTCATCCTCCAATGATACATAAATGTTCTCTACCCTGTTATATACGTTGAGAAGCACATTATCGGACCTCACGCTATCGGCATAAGCCTCAATGCATACCTCAACATCAGGTATTGTATTGAACACAAAGTCCATTATGCACTGCCCGCCGCTAATCTTTGGGTTTTCAACTTCTACTCCGATAGTTTCAGTTGGGATTTCCACACCATCCGATGTAACGAAACGGAATGAGAAATCGGTATAGTCGGCATCCTTCGGATTGATTTCTGCCACAACAGTAACAGTCTCGCCGACATATACATCGGCCTTTGGACGGGTCTCTGCACCGGTTACATCCTCGTTATTGACTGTCAGGAAGTTCACTCCATATACAGCCTGCCTGATTACGGTCCTTACCTTTACACTCATTGTGGGGTCGTACTTACTTGTGAACACAAGGTTTGTTTCACCCTTCTTTACAGCAGTGACAGCAACGAGTTTTGTACCTGTATCGTCATACTCTACGCGAACAACCGACTCATCTTCCGAGGCTATTGTATACTCCTCATTGGGTTCAACCACAGGCGCACCGCTGTTCTCATCAATCACCCAATCGAATATCGGGCGGTTGACGGAATCCATCATGTTCTTGGAGTTCTCGTCGCGTATAATAAACTCTATTTCACCTTCATAAGTAAACTCCTGAAGGGCAGAAATCACATTCACCTGGAATGTTGTAGTAACTTCGGGCTTGTCATTGGCAACAGCAGTTACAGTAACTGAACCTTTTGCTACCGGAACAATTGTGGTACCGCCGTCAATCCGGACAACTTCCACGTTATCAACAGTCAATGTAACTCCGGGTGTAGTCGGCTCTGATTCCCCACCATTATAAACAACTTCGGGAGCAAAGCCGTCTGCACCGAGATAGATTTCGGCATCAGCAATTGCAATTTCTGTTACCGGCTGATAAACAAAGATATTGACAGTCATTTCAAGACTACCTGCACGGGCTGTTACATTAATGCCATCATTAGGAGTTGAATTGAGGGCCTTAATGACATTATCCTCAATTGAAACATAGTCCGATGCAGAAGTGAGGTCCCATTCAAGAGTGGCCTCGGGGGTTGTTGCCGGCATTTCATAGCCATCGGTTTCCCTGACGAAGAGGTATTCAATAGAACCGCCGTCCTCAATGGTCATCACATCACCCACATTCATGAATATGCTATTGCGTACTGCATCTTTGTAGGTGAATCTCATAGTATTTGCAGGGGTTGCAGAACCGATAAAGAGCTTGATGCTCTGGTCCTCCTGATAAGTGAAATCGCCCATATAGGTAATCTCGGCAGCCGCATACTGCTCATCGGTCATCTCAAGAGGATAGATAAGACCGCTCACAGGGTCAAAGAGCTTGAAATCAATGACACTGCCATTGTCGTCGCTCGTACCGCCCACTCGCATGGCATAGACTTTGTAATTGCCAAGCGTCTGGTACGATTCAGTCAACGCACGGATTTCATCACCGATAAAAGCGGCCACCTGGGGTACTGTAACACCAGAGTAGATGTTGTAGTCACCGCAATTGACGGCCACATACACAACTGTCTGCTCCTGGTAATTCCCCGAAGGGTCGCTCCAGCCGCTTTGCGCAAATGAGGTTATCCCAACCATCATAAGCAACAGGGTTAACAACTGTTTTTTCATAACACAAATATTTTAAAAATTATATAATTTTTGCGCATTTATGCAATCACAAATATATTTAGACAAATCATAAGTTTTTTTCACTTAAAAAGCATTGTTTTTAACTCAAGGCGCAAGAAAGGGTGCATAAGGGCACAATACATAAAAATATGACTGCGGAATGAAAAAAAATCTTGATACAGAGTTCTTTTTGGTTACATTTGCGAAGAACAAAGCATAAGCACATGAAAAGAATACATCTTATATTCACGGCATTACTGCTGCTTGCACAAATTTCATGCGGAGAAAAGACCGCCGAAAGCAGCAATAATTGCGACATAGAGGCCGCAGCTATTGCCGACAGCATTAAGGAAATTGGAAAACTAAAGAAATATATTGAGCATTACGATTCGCTGAACGAAAAAAGAGCATCGCTGCTCATACGGCAAAAGTTAGGGAGCATGCACCGCAACAAATCAGACTTTGATTCGGCAATAGCAGTACACGAAGAATGCATTAAGGGCGCAAAGGAACTCAAGGATACTCTTCAGCTTATAATTGCATTGAACAATCAGGGAACAAACTTCAGACGCATAGGCGACCTTGAAGAGGCAAGCATATATCATTATGCAGCACTTGACCTGTGCGAAAGCACGGCCAATGACACCTCTTATACTGCACGCAAGAACAGGGTACGCACATTTAACGGACTGGGGAACGTAATGCTGTCACTTGGAAATTACGAGGTTGCCGAAGAGCTTTTCCACCGCGCCCTGAAAGGAGAAAGGGAACTTGGCAGCGCAACCGGGGAAGCAATCAACTATGCCAACATAGGCGCAATCAAGGAGATACAAGGCAATTTGGACTCTGCACGCATCTGCTACAGCCTTTCAATGGAAAAGAACATAGAGTGCAACAACCGCGTAGGCATAAGCCTCTGCTACCAGAATATAGGCGAATTAGAGGAGATTGCCGGCAATTACAACGAGGCACGAAACAATTACATCAAGAGCTACAATATTGGTTTAGAGACCGGAGATATATGGCATTGGCTAAACCCATGCATGTCGCTTGCCGGACTCAGCCTCAAGGAAGGCAACATCAGGGATGCCGAAAAATACTGCAGCGAGGCACTGCAAACCGCATTAAGAATAAAGGCAAAAGGACGTCTCTCCGGCATATACTCATTGCAATCCCAAATAGACGAGAGGAACGGAGATTTTGAAAAAGCACTTGAAAACAAGAAAAAATCCATTGCATACAAGGACAGCGCCGAAATTGATGACAACCGAGTAAAAATGCAGAACCTCCGTCTAAACCACGAAATATCAAAAAGGAAAAAGGAGGTAGAAGAGGCTCTTGCGCAAGCCGAGCATGAAAAAGAAATGTTCAACATTTTCGTTTGGAGCAGCATAGTAGTTCTGCTGCTTATCCTTATTGCCATTGCAACATTGGTACGCGCCTCGCTTCTGCGCAAAAGGGCAAACGCCCTGCTTGAAAAAACAAACCGCGAACGCCAGGATTTTTACCGTGGAATAACACACCAGCTGCGCACGCCTCTTACTGTGGTTCTTGGCATGACACATGAACTCAAACGGTTCATCCCAAACAACAACGAAGTGGCACAGAAGGAGTTTGATGCGGTTGTACGAAAAAGCGGCGAACTGCTTACCTTAGTGAACGAGATGATAGAATACAACAAAGGCGAGAGAGATGAAGTGGAGATAAATGAGCTGAACAAGAGCAGGCAGGAGATGCACACAAAAGATGATTCATTGTCAATAAACGAAATACATGGGGGCGACTTGCAGGATTATGTTCTCGTAGCAGAGGACGACAAGGATGTTGCCCTGCTGATAACCCAGATGCTGAAGAACGAAGGCTACAGTTTCTGCTGGGCAGGGAACGGCAAGGAAGCACTGGATTTTATTGCACAAAAGCAGCCCATGCTTGTTATAACCGATATTATGATGCCCGAAATAGATGGCCTTGAACTTATAAAGGCAATAAAGGCAAACAAGGAGACCAGCCATCTGCCTATAATTGTAGTATCGGCAAGGACAGAGAACAATGACCGCCTGGCAGGCTTTGATGCCGGCGCCGAAGTTTATCTTGGCAAGCCGTTCATCCCCGATGAACTATTGCTAATGGTTCGCAAGATGCTTGAACAGAGAGAAATACTAAAGAAAAAATACAGCCAGCAGATAGAAGATGCCGACACCGCCGACCACAACGATACGATTAGAGGCATCAGACGGAGCGAGCAAGAGTTCATCATGCAGGTAAATAAATATATTCACGACAACATTATGGATTGCGACCTGAACGCAGCAATGCTTGCCAGCCACATGATAATGAGCATATCTACGCTAAACCGCAAGATAAACAGCATAACAGGAAGCAATACCACCATATACATACGCCAGCGAAAACTCGCAAGAGCCAAATATCTGCTGCGGAACAGCAACATGTCAATGGGCGAAATACAGGCTGTATGCGGTTTTGAAACACCAAGTTACTTCAGCCGCGCCTTTAAGGCCGAATTCAACATAACACCAACCGAATACCGCAAGAACCAGTAAATGTATCTTCTGCGCACAACTTTAACCTGAAAGAACCATTTATACCTTAAAATTGTTCTTCAAGTGAAAAACAGAAGCCTTTGAGTGAAAAAGAAATATGCTTTTTCATGGCAACTTTGCTGCACAAACATGAAAAACATACGGTTTATGGCGGATGTAATGAACAGAATCAAGAGCAGATATGTAAGATTGCTGGCAGCAGAACCACCGTTCTTTACCGACAGCAACTACACAATAGAACAATTTGCTGCCGACCTTGGGACTAACCGCAGCTATGCATCACGCTTCGTAAACGGCGAACTCGGCATCAGTTTCTATGTTCTGTTAGGCAAGCTGAGATTAGCGTACTTCATGAAGCAGAAAAGCAACAGAGAGAAGAGCAATATCAACTCTTTGGCAAAGAAATGCGGTTTCCGCAATGCATTCTCTTTCCGCAGAACATTTAAAAGAGAGTACGGCATGACACCCAGCGAGTACCTAAAAAAGAAATGAGGGTGACCCAGAAGTCACCCTCGCTTTGTGGGAGATGAATAATAACAATGGCTTCACCCCTTTATTACTGATACCTAAGCCTTTGTCCGGGCCGTATTATCGAACTTGCCTTTAGCCCATTCAACTTTAGTATTGTACGCTGCGACACGCCATACTTGCGGGCAATCTTTGCTATTGTCTCGCCTTTTCTGACACGATGATACTTGGGAGCGCGCGGGCTCAGGCTCTTGTCCTCTGACTTGCGATACACAAAGCTGTCGCCAGTCATGCGCTGGTTCTTGAAGTCGAACATCAAAGCCGGGTCAATGCTCTTGCCAAGAAGCAGTGTCTCAAAATGGAGGTGCGAACCGGTTGAACGCCCGGTGTTTCCGCCTAAGCCTATCGGCTGTCCAGCCTTGACATTGGCATTAACGCCCACCAGTTTCTTTGAGAGATGGGCATAGAGTGTCTCAATGCCGTTATTGTGACGTATTACAATGTAATGGCCATAACCACGTCTCTGATATGAAGCGACTCTTACCTTGCCGTCAAATGCCGCATAAATTGTATCACCCTTTTGAACCTTCACGTCAAGCCCTTTATGTTCACGGCGACGGCGTGGACGATAGCCGAACACATCGGTAATCTTTGTGTTCTTTGTAGGCATAGCATAGCCAGTGAGGTCAATATGCAGCGAATCGGGCATCTTGCTTTCAAAATGCACTCTTGAGTTATCCCAATTTGGGTATAGTTCCATAGCCGGCATAACATACGCCTCATTCATGAGCATATTATGCAGGGCAACGGTATCAGGCGCTGCCAGTTCGGCACACACAACGACCTTCTCAACTGGCATATCCTGTGCCTGCGCTCCGGCAATTGGAGCGCCAAGCATCAGCAGGACAAAAAGGTTCTTAAGCTTCTTCACTTTATATTATTATAATCTTAATTTAGAGGCTGTTATTACATGAATTTCTGGCTCTCCTCACCGCCGTACTCAAAACGTGTAACGGCCGATTCGTAGTCGTACAGTTCCTCGGGCGCAAAGAAACGGCCAATCTCAATGAGTGCGTTCTCTACAGAATCCGAAGCATGCACAACATTCTGCTCGCCGCTCATGGAAAAATCGCCGCGTATTGTGCCGGGAAGAGCCTTGCGCGAATTTGTTGCACCAACAAGCAGACGCACTGTCTCAACAGCCTCTGCCCCCTCTACACAGCATGCAATTATAGGGCCGGCCTGCATTGACGCCTTCAAATAGGGGAAGAAAGGACGTTCCTTCAGGTGAGCATAGTGTTCATTTACAATAGTGTCTGTCATAAACATCATCTTGATGCCTGCGAATTTAAGGCCCTTGCGCTCAAAACGTGTAATGATGTCACCCATAATGCCACGCTGAATAGCGTTAGGCTTGATTAGAATAAGCGTTCTTTCCATAGTGGTTATTTTATAAGTTTTAGAATATGCCTTCATGCAAAGAGTGTAACAAACTAGCGGAAAACATGAAACAGCCTAAATGTTTATTGCAACGGGTGCAAAGATAGTAAAATTTAACCGGTGTTTTGAGATTAAAAGCATAAAAAACCATAAAACAAGCATTTATGCTCAACAGACACAGGAAAACACATTATGATATTGCTCCCCAGTTACGGTTGTTCATCTCCTTTATCATGCGCAGACGCCGCCAAATAACCCGATAGAGAGGATTGCTCTGCTCCGGGTCACTCTTGACAATTTCGCGGGCGACCTCCCTTACATATTGCAGCAGACGCTCGTCCCGGGCAAGATTGGCTATCTTTAAGTCAAAGGCTATTCCGCTCTGCTGAGTGCCCTCAATGTCGCCCGGCCCGCGGAGCTTGAGGTCGGCCTCGGCTATCTCAAAGCCGTCGTTGCTGGCAGTCATTATCTCCATGCGCTTGCGTGTCTCCTCTGAAAGCTTGTAATCGGTTACAAGAATACAATAGGACTGCGATGCACCGCGCCCCACACGCCCGCGCAACTGGTGAAGCTGCGAAAGGCCGAACCGTTCGGCATTCTCAATAACCATCACCGATGCATTAGGCACGTCAACACCAACCTCAATTACAGTTGTGGAGACAAGAATCTGCGTCTCGCCCGAAGCAAAGCGCCGCATCTCATCGTCCTTCTCCTTTGGCTTCATTTTGCCATGAAGCTTGCTCAGCCTGTAATCGCAGAAAATATTGCAAAGCTGCCTGTAACCATCCTCCAGATTCTGCAGGTCGAGTTTCTCACTCTCGCTTATAAGAGGATATACCACATATACCTGCCGCCCCTCCTGCAGCTGCTGCTTGATAAATGAGTACATGCTGTCGGCGCGGTTACGGAATATATGGGAAGTATTTATTGGCTTGCGCCCGGGCGGCAGCTCGTCAATGACTGAGACGTCAAGGTCACCATAAAGCGTCATTGCAAGGGTTCGCGGAATAGGCGTTGCCGTCATTACCAGCACATGCGGCGGAATGTTATTCTTTGTCCACATTTTTGCCCTCTGCACAACACCGAAGCGATGCTGTTCATCAATTACCACAAGCCCAAGATTATAGAACACAACATTATCCTCAAGAATGGCATGAGTGCCAACGAGAATATCCACCCCGCCGTTGGCAAGAGCCTCAAAAAGCGGCGTGCGCTCCTTCTGCTTAGTGCTTCCGGTAAGCAGTTCCACGCGCACCGGCAATGAACCCAGCATTCTCCTGAGAGTGGCAAAATGCTGCTCTGCAAGAATCTCCGTTGGCGCGAGAATGCAGGCCTGATAGCCGTTGTCCTTCGCAAGAAGCATTGAGAGAAGGGCGACAAGTGTCTTTCCGCTGCCCACATCGCCCTGCACAAGGCGGTTCATCTGTCTGTTGCTGTTAACATCGGCACGAATCTCCTTCACCACCCTCTTCTGCGCACCGGTAAGTTCAAACGGCAGATTCTCGCTGTAGAAACGGTTGAATATCTCGCCCACCTTCGCAAAGCGGTGGCCTATGTACCTCATCTGCCGCTCCTGCGCATACTGCAATATATTCAGCTGCACATAGAAAAGCTCTTCAAACTTCAGCCGCTCCTGCGCCAAGCGCAATTCTGCATTGTTTTTAGGGAAATGAATTATCCTTAGAGCATTGTCAAGCGACATCAAGCCGTTCTTCTGTATAATATCGGCCGAAAGCGTCTCCTCAATCTCCTCCCTTAGCAAGCCAAGAAGATTCTGCACCAGCTTAGCCATTGCATTGGAGTTAAGTCCATGCCGCTTCATCCGTTCAGTAGTATTATAATAGGGCTGAAGCCCCATGCTGCTCAGCTGAAGGGTTGATGCATCGTCAACATCGGGATGCGGAATATTTACCCTGCCATTAAACATTGAAGGTTTCCCGAACACTACATATTGGGTAGAAAGCTTCAAGCGGTTCCTTATATATTTTATTCCCTTGAACCACACAAGGTCAACAAAGGCCGTGCCATCGGTAAAATGCGCTACAAGACGGCGCGAAGCGCCCTCGCCCATCTCCTCAAAGGAGCGTATCTCGCCCAGGAGCTGCACATGCTGAAGAGTGCCGCCGAGTTCATTTACCTTGTAGATTCGGCTTCTGTCAATATACTTATAAGGAAAATAGTACAACAAGTCGTACAGCGAACGGATTTTCAGTTCGCTGCCTAAAAGCGAGGCACGCTGCTCGCCTACACCCGGAAGGTACTTTATATTTCTTGCTGTGGTATCCAGCATTCAATAAGAGTTTTTGCAATCTGCAAATCAAACGGAGTTGTCAGCTTTATATTCTCACGGTTGCCGTTCACAGCAACAACCTTGCCTCCCAAAGCCTCAACCACCGAAGCGTCATCGGTAAACCCCTCTACATAGCGCTGCTCGTAGGCCGGACGTATAACTGAGAGCCTGAACACCTGCGGGGTTTGCACAAGGCGGTAGCGGTCACGCGGAACAACCTCTGTAACGCCGTTTCCGCCTACTATGTGGCGCAGACTGTCCTGAACATCAACCATAGGAATTGCCGCACCGTGTATCCACGCCTCACGGAAGCAGTCATCAACCACCTGGCGCGACACGAACGGACGCACACCATCATGTATGCCCACAAGCGCATCGTCAATGTCATCAACCAGCGCTAATCCGTTCTGGACAGAATGGAAACGTGTTGCACCGCCATGGGCAATTGAGAGCGGAACTACAAATTCATGCTTGCGGCAAAGTTCAGTCCAAAGTTCCACATGCTCCTCGGGCAGCACAAGAATGAACTGCATTGAAGGGTCTATTGCATAAAGCCTCTCAAGAGTAACCATTATTACAGGCTTTCCTGCCAGCAACTGAAACTGCTTGGGCATCTCGCCACCCATGCGGGTACCCTTTCCACCCGCAACTACTATAAGATATTTTTTCATACTATTCATTTAATAAGCGCCCGCCGAAGCCATTACGGCACATGACGGACAATATTGCTTTTCACTAAGAGGCCTTTGCTATTTCGCAATCGCAATCCCTTCCAATGGCAGCCAGCAATTCTTCCAGTTCCTCATTTGAGAGCTGTTTGGCCGGCGATGTTTCACTGTCATTGATTAGCATCCACCCTTGCGCCGACATATATCTCACCACATCATAGTCCGACGTTGAAGATTTATAAACAATGCGGAAAGCTATGAGCAGAAACATATATGTCAGCAAAAACGCCAAAAAGGCTGTAATAAGCGTCAGGGCAGCCATTATCCAAAGTTTCATCCCGCTCATAATCAACAGGTCGCATGCAGCCACAAACATTGCGCACGCAATGGCTATTTTTATCACCGGAGCTTCGGCCTTCATGCAGTGCCTGCAACGCGGCACAATCACCTTTGCCCTCACATTGGAATCATCCCTGAACATTGTTACATGAAGCGCTGCATCAGGGCTGCCCGGCTTGCCGCAGCAATAACAAGGCTGCGAAGAGAAGTTCCGCCTGCGTATTGTAACACGACTAATCATTGGGGTCATATTCAAAAGTTACTTTTTTCTCTAATTCCCGCTTTACCTGCCGCGGTTCAATGATGTAGCGCAATATTATTCCCTCGCCATCATCGCTCTCAGTTAAAGGGAAGCTTTTAAAAAAGCCGTTCACAACGTGCTGCACCTGCATTTTGCCCGGTTCAACAGTTGTTACAGCCTTCTCGCCTTCCTCAAGCCGCACATCGCCATATATCTTTGCCACAAGACAAAACGCTTCGGAGGTTTCATTGACAACAAACCTTTTTCCCGCTTCATTCAGCAGATTGCCATTGAACACAAATCTTGAACAGCACTGCTCGCTTGTGTTGCCCCTGACATAGTAATATGTAGGGAGGAGAAAAGCCAATGTTGTCCCTGCTACAGAACCGACTGCCACACCGGCAACAACACTGCCTGCAACAGTACGCCACATGCTTCGCACAGCGTACCCGCCCAACATGCCCGACCTGAACAGGAAGAACAGGAAAAAAGCTGCGCTAAAGAACGCAATGGGCAGAACAATTATTCCAAAAACTGTAAACTCCATTCAATACTCCTTTGATTTGAGACTGTTCAAACACACAAAAACAGTTCTGCTGCCGTAATGCGGATTATCGGAACTGCATCTGCGAACGCATGACTTCAACAGTCTCTGCTCCGCAGAAATGCTCCACAATGGCAAAGCCAAAGTCAAACGATGCTCCCGGACCGCATGCAGTAATTATCTTTCCGTCCCTCTCCACCGCTGCAGCAGTATATTCTGCACCAAAGAGGTCGCCTTCACAACCCGGATAGCATGTAGCCCTTTTGCCCTCAAGTATGCCGCAACGGCCTAAAACCATAGGCGCTGCGCAGATAGCAGCCAAAAGGATTTCACCCTTAGCAGCCTCTGACTTCAGCAATGCACACAGTTCGGCATGCGCCGACATATTCTCAGTGCCCACACTGCCGCCAGGAAGAACCAGCGCCTCAGCATCGGCAAAGCATACATCACTGTACAGCACATCGGCAAGTACCGGCACATCCTGTGCCGAAAGAACTTCGCGACGTCCCATAACAGAAACTGTTACCACCTCAATGCCGGCACGACGCATCACATCTACCGGTGCTAACGCCTCAACGGTCTCAAAACCGTCGGCAAGAAAAAGATATACCTTGCTCATATTCTCTAATTTACATTAAATCTATAGGTAATTGTACCCTCAACATTATCAACACTGTTGACAGCCTTGAAGTTGTTTTTGCTCCTCGCCGCTTTCAGTGCCGCATTGCGCACTTTTGAATCAGAAGTATTTGTTCCCGGAGCAATTGTGGCGCTACGCACTGTGCCATCAGGCGCTACAACAACCCTAACCACTACAGTACAAGAGCGCTGTGTTATATTTCCCTGAGGCGAGACAAGTGTATTTACACGACTCTCAAGGTTAGGCGACACCTTGCCATTTCCGCTGCTCTTGCCTTTAGCGCCGCTGCCGGAACCACCGGCCTCCTTTCCCTTATTGATGCCGCTGCTGCCTTTACCCTCGGCGCTCATCTTCTGAGCCTTTCCGAAAGCATTGCCGGCGAGTTTGTTCCTTGCATCCTGCTTTTTCTTCTCTTCGCGCTTCTTCTTTTCAGCGGCTTCCTTCTTCTTGCGTTCAGCCTCCTCGCGCTTCTTCTTCTCCTCGGCCTCCCTCTTGCGCTTAAGTTCCTCCTTAGATGGTTTCTTTTCCTTCTTTATAACAGGAACAGTATCAACCGGAAGGCTTTTCTCCACGGTCTGCGACACAACAGGCTTTGCCTGCGGCTTAGGTTGAGGCTTTGGCTGTGGTTTAGGCTGCTCCGGCTCTTCCTTGTTTATTTCGGGTTCGTTTTGCTCCATGACCTCCTCCAGGAACTCCTTTCCTTCAAAGTCCTCGGCCGACCCAAACTGCTCTACATAACTCTTCTCCTTTTCAACAGCCGGATAATCAAGCTGCAAAAGGAAGAGTATTGCAATCGCAAGCAAGTGAAACAGCAAAGAGCCTGCTATGCCCCATATTTGTTCTTTTGAAAGATTCTTCATTTGCCTTTAGACGTTGTTTGAACCTGTAAGTCATTCGTTAGAAGGCTGGCTTGTTGCAAGCACCATCTTGAACTTATTTTCATTTGCAATATTCAACACCTTGACAACCTCGCCATAAGGCACTTTAATATCGGCATATAATGCAACATACATTTCGCTGTCCTTCTGCTTGCAATCAAGCAGGAAGGTTGTCAAAGCTGCAATATCATCTATCTTTGCAGCATCTTCCTTATCCCACTGCACATAAAACTTCTTCTCCTCGGTAATATAAACGCGGGCCATTGGCTTTGCATGAGTCTGCTCCTTGCCTTCGGGCAAAAGCACCTTCAACGCATTCGGTGTCACAATGGTCGATGTCAGCATGAAGAATATCAGCAACAGAAAGATAATATCCGTCATTGATGACATAGAGAAAACATCTATTACCTTAGTCTTTCGCTTTATCATAATTCCCCTTTCTGTTTATACTGTTAGCTAATCTTTGTTGATTCAGGGTTCTGCCCATTTGACGGCTGCTCAACTGCTGTATATATAGCAGAACCGTCATTTGACGGAAGAGGAGCAATAATAGGTTTCGGTGTTACCGGCTGCACAGGCAAGGGTGTAACTGGGGCTTCCGCATTAAAAGAGGCAGAAGTTACTACCGGCTGCACAGGCTGGGCAATAGGCTGCACAGGCTGAGCGACAGGCTGTGCCGGCTGAGCAACAGCAACCGGCTGGGGAGCAACGGCAGGCTGAGGGGCAACCACCGGCTGGGGAGCAACAACAGGCTGCTCAACAACCACCGGCTGGGGAGCAACAACAGGCTGTTCAACAACTGCCGGCTGGGGAGCAACAACAGGCTGTTCTGCAACCACCGGCTGGGGAGCAACCGTCTTTTTTGCAATATTCTCCTTGCACTCTGTGACAATCTCAAGGAAAGCAATCATTTCAGCCTCCATAAGATTCTGCATTTTGTCTACTTGAGTTACAAGATAGTTGTACGCAAAAATCGCAATAATACCAACTATAAGACCGCCCACAGTAGTAATCATGGCCTCGTAGATACCACCCGAGAGCAACGAAATATCAACATTGTTTCCGGCATTGGACATATTCCAGAAAGCCTGCACCATACCGGTTACAGTTCCAAGAAATCCAAGCATTGGAGCAACGGCGGCAATTGTAGAGAGGAACGGCAAGCCTTTTTCAAGATTGGCAATCTCAAGAGCTGCGGTATTCTCAAGAGCCTGGCGAATTGAAGGAGAATCAAGATTAAAATCCTTGACGCCCTTTGCCAGCATGCGCGATACCGGTGTATTCAGTTTCTGGCAATAGTTATAAGCCGACTTCACATCGTTCTCCATGAGATTGTCTTTCACACGGTCATTCAAGCGCCCATCCTTCTCCATTGACTTGCGAAGCGCCATAAAGCGCTCAAAAAATATGTATGCGCCTACAACTGATAACAATGCAAGCACAACCATTATCCAACCGCCCTTCATGGCGAGGTCAATTATATTCAAACTCTCATTTGCAGCTTTATCTGCAGTCTGTGTCAGGACCGGTGCTCCCTCCAATAACACTGTCAAAAAATTCATAGTAGCGTATTTTTATTTAGTCAAACATTTCTTGTAAGCGGCAATTGTTGCCTCAAGCCCCATGTAAAGGGCATCGCATATAAGGGCATGCCCGATTGATACCTCATCGACCCAGGTTATTACGTCAGTAAAATACTTCAGATTTTCCAGGCTGAGGTCGTGCCCTGCATTAAGCCCAATGCCAAGCTGCCTCACTCTCTTTGCAGTTTCAAGGAAAGGGGCTATTGCTGCTTCTCTATCAGCAGCATAAGCATGAGCATAGGGCCCGGTGTAGAGTTCCACACGGTCGGCCCCGGCCTTTGCCGCAAATTCAGCCATTCGGGCATCAGCATCTATAAACACAGACGTTCTGATACCTGCTTCACTGAGGTCGCCAAGCACATCGCGAAGGAAATCAAACTCGGCCTCTGTATTCCACCCGCAATTGGACGTCAGCTGCCCGGGCTTGTCCGGAACAAGGGTTACCTGGGAAGGGCGCACACGCAAAACAAGGTCCATGAACTCCTTTGAAGGATAACCCTCAATGTTGAATTCAGTGCGCAATACAGCCTGGAGCATAGGCACATCGGCACGGCGAATGTGTCGTTCATCGGGACGCGGGTGCACCGTAATGCCGTCAGCGCCAAACAGTTCACAATCCTTGGCAACTTTTATAATATCGGGATTGTTCCCGCCTCTTGCATTCCTTATGGTCGCAACTTTATTGATATTCACGCTCAGTTTTGTTCTCATACAATTAAAAAACTGTTTAAACAATTCGTTTTCAAGGACATCATTCCCCGAATTTTCTGCAAAAATAACATAAATAAAAGACTTTTTACAATAAACTGTATGCTAAAAATATTAAATAATTTATTTTATATGCAGCAGGCAGGGATAATTTATGCCAAAGGCAGCACAAAACCCGCATGCCCGCGCACACAGTGAATTGTAGTGAATTGTAGTAGCAAGTTTTGTATATTTCGCCTCTTTTGTGTAAGTTTGCAGTGTAATTTAAGAAGCAATGCGGTAATATGAAATTTGCAATCTTCGGCAACAAGCACCAGACAAAGAAGTCAAAGAGCATTGAACAGCTCTTCGGCGCAATAGGCGCACATGGCGACACCTTTGCCATTGACAAGCCCTTCTACGATTTCCTGCTCTCAAATGGGTTCAGTATCCCCTCGCCGGCAGAATTTATTGAGGGCAACAGTTTCAGCGCCGACATTGCCATCAGTTTCGGCGGCGACGGCACGCTTTTGCGCACTGCAAGCAGAATAGGCAATAAGGAGATTCCCATTTTGGGCATAAATGCCGGACGGTTAGGATTCCTTACAACAACCTCCAACGATAATATTGACTACGTTATAGACAAAATCCACAAAGGGGAATACGATATTGAGAAGCACAGCCTTATTGAGGCCGTAACGAATGGCGGAACACTCAAGAACTATCCGTTCGCGCTCAATGAGATTGCAGTAATGAAACACGACAGTTCCTCAATGATAACCATAAACGTAACGCTTGACGGCTGCGACAGGATTACATACCAGGCCGACGGTCTGATAGTGGCCGCGCCCTCTGGCTCTACAGGTTATTCGCTGAGTGTAGGAGGTCCAATAATAGCGCCCGATGCAAAAGTGCTTGTGCTCACCCCCATTGCACCGCACAGTCTCAGCGCACGCCCTTTGGTCATTAGCGACAAGGCCACAATTGAAATAAGCGTAAGCAGCCGCAGCGGAAACTATCTTATTGCCATTGACGGCCGCAATGAGAGCTGCGATGAGAGGGTTACAATTACAGTGCGCAAGGCAGCCTATAAGCAGCTGATTATACGCCGCCGCGAACATTCGTTCATCCAGAACATACAGGAGAAATTGATGTGGGGTGCGGACATAAGAGAATAAAACAGCTATAATGCATATATTCTAAACGCCAGGCAGCTGCCTGGCGTTTAGAATATATGGGAATAGTTTATTCTTCAGGTGTAAACATGGGGTCCCAAGCCGGAAGCATTGTAGGCTTCTCCTCAAGCACTTTGAGGATATTTGCCGGGATATACTTCTTGTCAACAACCAAACGGAACATATACTCATCAAACCATTCATCGGTCATTATCAGCGTCCCGTGGAAACCAGAACTTGCACCCCAGCTGTTCTCCACCTGCCATTTTACCGGCTTGCCGTCCTTGTCAAGGTCAACAGCCTTCAAGGTCATTGCATGTGACGAACCGCTGTCAAAGGTCATTACCCTTTCACGCTTGTCCATTCCAAACTCAACACCGAAAAGTTCGCCATAACTGTAGTTGTTAAGGTCAAGTGTTCCACGCTTTGAATCAAGGAACTTGCCCACATCGCATGAGAAATACATCATGGTGCTGTCCTTGATAGACGCAATGGCCATTTTCTTGATTTCGTCAAGAGGAAGGTTTATGTAGAGCCAGTTGTGTCCGTCGTAAAGATGACGGTCGTACTCAATCTCATAGCTCTTCCAATAAGGACGTGTAGGGTCGTTCATGAACATAACATAGTCGTCCTGCATGTTTATGCCCAGGAATTTCTCATAGAAACTCTGAGGGGTGTACATTTGAGGCTCTTCGCGATATTTGCCGTTTGCGTCCTTTGGCGCCCATGCAAATTCTGTTGGCGGAACGCCATATACCTGCGCAAGCATCTTGTAAACGGTTTTCAGCTGCTCCTTCTTCATTTCAAGCAGCTTTTTCTCCTTTGCCCCCTTCGCATGAGCCTCGCGCAAATCAAGGCCGAACTCACGCAGCTTTGTTATGAGCAGCGCCGAGAAAGCACTTGTGTTGTTACTTGTATAGCTCTCCTTCATTATTCCCTTTGGCACTACACCATACTTGGCAATAAGGTCGGCAACACCGGTGAATGTACCGCCGTCACTGAGCGGGTGCTTGAAAAGCCACTCTACGGTACGGTCATCGAACGGTTTCTTGCGGGTATCAATCACTCCCTGAAGGAAAAGGTTTGATTTCTCCAGCTGGTCATAGAAGAAGTTATACACCTGGGAGAATTCAAATGCGCCAAGATTCTCGCTCGCAATCATCTTTGCACGCAATACATTCATGCCTGTAAAGAGCCAGCAGCGGCCCGATGATTTTTGGTCGGTAATGCCTTTAGAATTCACGCTGTGGCTAAAGTGAGTGTCCATTTCATTCAGATTCTCCTGATTTACAGAGAGCACCTTTACTGAATTTGCAAGCATGATGTTCTGCAAAGCTTTTTCAGAGCCTGTTGGCGCATAACTCTCTTTCAGTTCCTGGAGCATTTGAGCGTCAATGCCGCCCTTGTTCTCCTGCGCTGCAACGCCTGTTGACAGCAGCACGGCTGCCATGCAGCCAAAAAGTTTTGTCTTGTTCATTTTATATAATGCATTTGGTTTCTTTGGGCGAATATAGTGATAATAAATTAAATATACAAAGCATGCGCCGCTGTAAAGGGAATTTGATGATTATTGCAGGAATGAATGCTTTTGGATTCCCTCAACAAAAGCAAGCGCAGTTTCTACATTTTTCACGTTTTCAACGGTAATTATGCAGCGCCCGTCACCTTCACGCACATGGCATGTAAAGGGGCTTGCCGGCATGTAGGCCATTATAGCGCCGAAGGTCTCGCTTGTGTAGTAGCGCTCATTGCGTGTGTCCACAAGGAACAGATTCATTTTGCCGCCCTTGAGATAGATTTTCTCCACTCCAAGGCTCTGCGCCTTGCGGCGTAATGAAACCATGCGTATGAGTTCCTCCCCCTCGGGCGGGATTTTGCCGAACCGGTCTCTCATGCGCGACTTAAAGGCAATTATATCACGTTCTTCTGTTATTGAGTCAAGTTCGCGGTAAAGCAGAATGCGTTCGTTGCTGTCGGGCACATACAGCGCAGGGAACAGCAGTTCAAGGTCGCTCTCCACAAAGCACTCCTTCACATAACGCTCAGCCTCATTGCCGTTGTCTTCCTCTTGCGCAAGCACATCGCTGAACTCCTCATCCTTTAGTTCACGCACAGCCTCGGCAAGTATTTTCTGGTAAGTTTCGTAACCAAGGTCGGCTATAAAGCCACTCTGTTCTGCACCGAGAAGGTTTCCTGCGCCGCGTATGTCAAGGTCCTGCATAGCAATGTGCATTCCGCTGCCAAGCTCGCTGAAACTCTCAATTGCCTCAAGGCGGCGGCGGGCATCGGCGGGAAGGCTCTCGCGTGGCGGGGTAAGCATATAGCAGAATGCCTTGCGCTTGCCGCGTCCCACACGACCGCGCATCTGGTGCAAGTCGCTTAGGCCAAAATTCTGCGCCTGGTTTATTATAATGGTATTCACGTTGGGTATATCAATGCCATTCTCCACAATAGAAGTTGCTATAAGCACATCGTAATCGTGGTTTATGAATTCATAAAGCGTTTTTTCAAGCATTGCCGGCTCCATCTGCCCATGGCCTATGCATACTCTCGCATCGGGCACATGACGCTTGACAAGGCGGGCGAGTTCATCCATTCCCGATATACGGTTTGTAATAAAAAACACCTGGCCATTGCGGCTCAGCTCAAAACCAACTGCATCCTTTATGACCTCTGCATCAAAATTATGAATTTCGGTATGTATCGGATAACGGTTGGGCGGCGGTGTCTGTATCATGGAGAGGTCGCGCGCGCCCATGATAGAGAACTGCAAGGTACGCGGAATTGGGGTAGCCGTCATTGTAAGCGTATCCACATTCACCTTGAACTGACGGAGCTTTTCCTTCACGGCCACACCGAACTTCTGTTCCTCGTCAATAATCAACAGTCCTAAATCCTTGAATTTTACATCCTTGCCTGTCAGCTTGTGCGTGCCTATGACAATGTCAGTCTTGCCCTCCTTTATATTTTCCAGCACCTTCTTGGTGTCGGCGCTGCTGCGGGCACGGCTAAGATACTCTATACTGCATGGAAAATCCTTCAGCCTCTCTTTAAAGGTAAGGTAGTGCTGATAGGCAAGCACTGTAGTTGGCACAAGGACGGCAACTTGCTTGCCGTCTGCGGCGGCCTTGAACGCAGCCCTTATGGCAACCTCGGTCTTTCCGAATCCCACATCGCCGCAGATTAGGCGGTCCATCGGACGCTTTCTCTCCATGTCCCTTTTTACCTCATTGGTGGCCTTGAACTGGTCGGGAGTATCCTCGTAGATAAAGCTTGCCTCAAGTTCATTCTGAAGATAACTGTCGGGAGAGAATGCAAAGCCCTCCTCCTTGTTGCGCTGGGAGTAGAGTTTTATAAGGTCGCGCGCAATGTCCTTAATCTTCTTTTTTGTGCGCTCTTTCATGCGCTCCCATGCACCAGTGCCTAACTTGTTCACTGTAGGCGGCTCGCCCTCCTTGCCGCGATATTTTGAGATTTTATGCAGGTTGTGTATCGACACAAACACCACATCATCGTTCTTGTAAATGAGCTTTATTGCCTCCTGTGTAGAGTTGCCGTTCGGTATGCGCACAAGACCCCCGAACTTGCCCACTCCGTGGTCAATGTGTACAATGTAGTCGCCAATGCCGAACTCCTTGAGTTCCTTGATTGTAAGCGCTACCTTTCCGTTACGGGCACGGTCACTGCGCAGACGGAAATTATGGAAGCGGCCAAAGAGCTGATGGTCGGTGAAAAGGGCGATTTTTAATGTATTGTCACAAAATCCCTCATGAATTGTACGCCCCACCGGGGTAAAGGGAATATCATCGCCCCTCTCCTCAAATATTGCCTTAAGGCGCTGGGCCTGATGCATGTCATCGGTAAGCAGGAAAAGACGGTAGCCCCTGTCGATATACTCCTTGAAATTACGGCTTACCAGGTCAAAATCCTTATGGAACAGAGGCTGCAGCGAGGTGCTGAACTTAACCACAGTTCCCGCCGCGCCATTCTTGTGCAAATCCCAATGCTTGACGCTCTTTGCAAAGGCATCAATCTCATCAGCGCTCATCAGCGCGGGCATTTCGGGCAGCTTGTCTTCGGAAAGCCTTGCCTGGAGAGCAAAGCCCTCGCTGCGCAACTTTTCCACACAACCTTTAATAAATTCAATATCCTTGGTTACAAAAATGGTGTTTTTTGGCAAAAAAGATGTAATGGCGACCTTTTCCGTTCCTGTGACCTTGGGAACAATCACAGCCTCATCGGCACGTTCCCTTGAAAGCTGGCTCTCGACCTCAAAAGTCCTCACGCTCTCCACTTCATCGCCAAAGAAGTCGATGCGATAAGGAAATTCCGATGAAAAGGAGAAAATATCAATTATACTGCCTCGCACAGCGAACTCTCCGGGTTCGTAAACATAGGTAGTCTCTCTAAACTTCAAGGCGCCAAGACGCTTCTCCACCTCGTCGCGCCCAATTCTGTCGCCTACGGCTATCGTGAGCGTCTTTTCCTCAAGGTCGTTCTGCGAGGCAACCTTTTCGGCCAAAGCCTCAGGACTGGTAACCACCAGCAATCCCTCCTTGCGGCGTCTGCCGGAAAGACGGCTCATAACCTCAGTGCGCAGAATGCGGTTCGCATCATCCTCCTGACCGTATTTCATGGCCCTGCGGAATGACGATGGGAAGAACAGCGTAGTGCTTTCTCCGGCAGTCTGCACTATGTCGTGGTAGAAATACGCAGCCTCTTCGGCATCATTCATCACAGCAAGGATTGTCTGCTCCGGCGCTCTCTGCCTTAAACCGCAAAGCACCATGGCCGCACTGCTGCCAAATAGTCCCTCAAGAGAAGCATGCTTCCTGCCCCCCTCTTCACGCAACCGCATCAAGGCATCCACGCCTGGGTGCTGTGCGAATATGTCCTGAATCTCCTTAGGTTCCATAATCATCTGCACCGCGAAGATAGAAAAAATATTGCACAATTTACAGAAGGGGGCGAAGAAACTGCCATCTGAAAAGGATTTAAAAATCCTTAAAAAGCTTGTCGGCAAATTTATTTCAGTATATTTGCGTCTTATAATAAAAATAAAAACAAAAAACCATTATGGACGGTTATATATTTGAAGTGGAAATGAAGGTGCGCGACTACGAGTGCGACATTCAAGGCGTAGTGAACAACGCCAACTACCAGCACTACCTTGAGCATGCCCGCCATGAATTCCTTGAGTCAATCGGAGGAAGCTTTTCCAGCATGCACGGCCAGGGATTCGACCCAATGGTTTCAAAAGTAACAATAGAATACAAGCGCCCGCTTCGCGGCGGAGAGAAATTCGTTGTGGGCATAAACCTTGTGCGCAAGGGCGCAAAGCTCATTTTTATGCAGGACATTTACAACCTTGCCGATGGGGCTCTTTCGGCAAAAGGCGAGGTTGATGTAATCTGCCTGAAGGACGGGCGTCTTACCCGCGGAGAGATTTTTGACGAGATGTTCAAAGAGATACTTTAAAGTAAAGTTATGGAACTGATTCTGCTATTTGTAATTCTTGGATTCGGATACTCGGCATTTTACGTTATCAAAGGATTTGTATCCACGCCAACCAACACCAAGCGCCATCCTGTTTTGGATGACGGATTTCCCTCTATTGACCTTCTTGAGCAGGCAGAGGAGCATGAACCGCAGGCTATGCCGGGAACTGCGTTCACAAATCCCGCAAGGAAAAGAGCCGCACAGGAACACGGCAGCATAAGAGCTGCACAAGACAAGCAGCGCCGCGCCACAGCAGGAGTACCATCAGCGGTACAAGCCGAATGCAGCGCAGAGAAAAGGAAGGAACGCATAAAGTTCAGCAATAAATCCGATGCAAAGCGTGCAATCATATATCACGAAATTTTCAACCGCAAATATCAATAAGGCAAGGCCAAGCGGCCATAAACCAAACTGACCACAAACATAAAAAACAAACGACATGAACTACCGTATAATTACAGCCCAGGAGGCAGCAGCGTATATAAACCACGGCGACGGAGTAGGCATTAGCGGATTCACGCTCTCAGGCACTCCCAAGACAGTTCTCCCCGAAGTAGCCAAGCGCGCCGAGGAGGCGCACGCAGCAGGAAAGCCGTTCCAAATCGACCTCTATTCAGGAGCATCTACCGGCGACGCAATCGACGGAGTGCTTACCCGCGCAAAGGCAATACGCTTCCGCGCGCCGTTCATCTCAAACCCCACAGTGCGCAACGCAATCAATGGCAAGGAGATGGCATACTGCGACCTCCACCTCTCGCTCATGGCACAAGACCTGCGCTACGGATATATGGGCAAGGTTAATGTGGCAATACTTGAGGCCATAGACATCACCCCCGACGGCAAAGTATATCTAACAACTGCCGGCGGAATAGGACAAACCGTGGCAAACCTCGCCGACAAGATAATCATCGAACGCAACACCTACCACCACACAATGGGACTGCACGACGTATATGAGCCGCTTGACCCGCCCTGCCGCAAGGAGATTCCTATCTTCAGTGCGTCGGACCGAATTGGAAAGCCATATGTGCAGGTTGACCCCAAGAAGGTAGTGGGCATCGTTGAGGTGAACATGCCAAACGAGCAGGTCATATTCAAGGAGCTTGACCCCGTGACAAGCAAGATTGGCGAAAATGTGGTAAACTTCATAAAGAACGAAATTAAACGCGGCACAATACCCGCCACAGGACTGCCAATACAAAGCGGCATCGGCAACGTGGCAAATGCCGTGCTCAAAGGACTTGAGGAGTGCGACGGCATTCCGCCACTCGACCTCTATTCAGAGGTGCTTCAGGACTCAGTTATAAAACTGATGGAATTAGGCAGGGTAAAGGCAGGCAGCACATGCTCACTGTCACTCAGCCAGGAGTGCCTGAAGCATGTATACGACAACCTTGACTTCTTCCGCGACAAACTGATATTGCGCCCTTCAGAAATATCCAATCACCCCGAGGTCATCAGACGCTTGGGCATAATTGCCATGAACACAGCCATTGAAGCAGACCTTTACGGCTGCGTTAACTCTTCACACATTTGCGGCACACGCCTCATGAATGGCATCGGCGGTTCGGGCGATTTTGCACGCAACGCCTTCGTGTCAATATTCACTTGCCCGTCAACACAGAAGAACGGCATGATAAGCTCCATTGTGCCAATGGTTACCCATGCCGACCACACAGAGCACGACGTGCGAGTGGTTGTTACAGAATGGGGCGTTGCCGACCTTCGCGGAAAATGTCCCGATGAACGCGCAAAGGCACTCATTGAGAACTGCGCACACCCCGACTACAGGAACCTTCTTTGGGACTATCTCAAGATAGCCAAGAGCGGACATGTATCGCACAACGTAGCAGCGGCGCTTGGCATGCATGCGGCATTTGAGCGCAATGGAGATATGAGAACAACAGACTGGAGCATTTTCGCATGATGAACAGGAAGAAGCTTGTCACTGAAATGGGGCGTATAAACTGCGAGGAGTTCCGTGCCTCGCAGAAGCTGCCCTTGGCCATTGTGCTTGACAATGTGCGCAGCTTGCATAATGTTGGCTCAGTGTTCCGCACAAGCGACGCGTTTCGCGTTGAGAGCATCATGCTCTGCGGCATAACAGCAACTCCGCCAAGCACAGAAATCCACAAGACCGCACTTGGTGCTGAGGATGTGGTGGAATGGCACTATTTTGAATCGTCATTGGATGCCGTTGAAGCGCTACGCAGGGAAGGATACAGAGTTTTCTCCATAGAACAGTGCCAGGGAAGCATTGCATTGCAGGATTTTGCGACAGTACCCGGCGAGCGATATGCCGTAGTCTTAGGAAACGAGGTAAAGGGGGTACAGCAAGCGGTTGTAGATGCTTCGGACGGCGCAATTGAAATTCCGCAATTCGGCACAAAGCACTCCCTGAACGTATCGGTTACGGCAGGCATGGTAATTTGGGAATTTGCAAAGAAATTAGGACTGGTGGAGTGATTGCACCCACTATGGAAAACCAGCATAATCAGCGGTGCACAGTAACCAGGAAGGGCTTATTGCGCACCGTCGCTGTTTTTATAGTACTCGTTCCACTCTTCAAGCACCTTCTGCCAGTCTACTGCCTCGCCGTTGGCTATTGCCTCGGCCTGCACAAGGGAGTTCTCGTGCGCCTTCTTTTCGGCATAGCGCAGTTTCATTGTCTCAATGGTAGCTTCATCAAGGACGTGGATTCTGCCGCGCTTTATGCACTCGTCAAGGTCGGCCGGGCCAAACGCCTTGCCTTGAATGTTAAAATCGGAAATATTGAATTCAAATACTATACGGAGAGTATGCCTGACCATCTTCTGTCCCGCACGGTTTCCGGCCATCTTGCGGCCCAATAATTTGCGTATAATATCAATCTCGCGCTGTGAAAATTTCTTTCTTCCCATAAAAATCCGCTCTTGAGTAAAGAATCGGCTGCAAAAATAGCAATAAAATCCGAACCGGACTGCCATACTGCGCAGGATTAGGCAAAGAGATGCTAAAAAACAGCAGCAATAGCAATTAAATGACAAAAAATAAGTAACTTTGCAACATGTATATATTTAATATAAATTTATTGATATAATATCCGCTCGTATGAAAGAGTTTTTTAAGGTTCTAAAGAGATTCGTGCCGCCATACAAGAAATACCTTGTATTTTCACTTGTATTCACATTCCTTTCGGCAGTGCTGAATGTATTCTCGTTCATGGTGATAATCCCTATTCTGCAAATTCTGTTCGGGATTACAGACACGTCAGGCGTAACATTCACTCCATGGAGCGAAATGACCTCGGAGAACATCAAAGAGGTGTTTATGAACAACGCAACATTCTATCTGAACCAGATGACCGAAGACTATGGCGCATCAATGGTGCTTCTGCTGCTGGGACTGTTCCTTGTTGTTATGACATTCTTCAAGACAGCATGCTACTTTGGCTCTTCGGCAGCCATTATACCGTTGCGCACAGGAATTGTCCGCGACATCCGCACCCAGGTTTATGACAAGGTTGTAAGCCTGCCCATCGGCTTCTTCTCAAAGGAGAGAAAAGGCGACATAATAGCAAGAATGACGGGCGACGTTGCTGAGGTGGAAAACTCAATCGTAAGCTCGCTCGACATGCTGATAAAAAACCCCATTTTCATTGTAATATATTTTGGAACACTGCTTTACATAAGCTGGGAGCTTACGCTCTTCACAATATTTGTAATTCCGGTTCTTGGATGGATAATGGGCTCTATTGGCCGCAAGCTGAAGGCAAAGTCTCTTGTCGCCCAGCAGAAATTGGGCGAGACCACATCGCAGATGGAAGAGACGCTTGGCGGGCTTAGAATAATAAAGGCTTTCATTGCCGAGAAGAAGATGTCCGGCCGTTTCAGGAAGTGCAGCGACGAACTGCGCTCGGCCACCATGCGCGTAACAATGCGCCAGGCGCTGGCACACCCCGTGAGCGAGTTCCTTGGCACAGGCATTATTGTGCTTGTTCTCTGGTTCGGCGGCACGCTTATCCTTGGCGACAGCTCACCAATATCCGCTGCCACCTTCATCTATTATCTTACCATTCTCTACAGCATCATCAACCCATTGAAAGAGTTGTCAAAAGCATCATATAACATTCCGCGCGGACTGGCATCAATGGAGAGAATAGATGCAATACTGAATGCAGAGAACCCAATTACCGACGGCAAGAAGGGGGTTGAAATTCCCGATATGCGCGAGGGCATAGAGTACAAGAACCTTACATTCTCATACGATGGCGAACGCAATGTGCTCAAAAACATAAACCTGAAGATTGAAAAGGGCAAGACCGTGGCGCTGGTAGGACAATCGGGCAGCGGAAAATCCACAATGGTAGACCTTATCCCCCGCTATTATGATGTAGAGCAGGGCGAGATAACCATTGACGGCGTCAACATCAAGGATATGAAGGTAAAATCCCTGCGCGGGCTGATAGGAAACGTAAACCAGGAGGCAATCCTGTTCAACGACAGTTTCTACAACAACATAACCTTTGGCGTGGAGAATGCCACAATGGAACAGGTTATTGAGGCAGCCAAAATTGCCAATGCCCACGACTTCATAATGGCAACTGAGAACGGATACGACACAAATGTGGGCGACCGCGGATGCCTTCTTTCAGGAGGACAGCGCCAGCGCATAAGCATAGCCCGCGCCATACTCAAGAACCCGCCTATCCTTATTCTTGACGAGGCCACATCGGCTCTTGACACAGAGAGCGAGCGCCTTGTACAGGAGGCTCTTGAGCGCCTGATGAAGACCCGCACCACAATTGCAATTGCCCATCGCCTCTCTACCATTAAGAACGCCGATGAGATATGCGTTCTTCGCGACGGCGAGATAGTAGAGCGCGGCAAGCACGATGAGCTTCTCAAGCTTGACGGACTCTACAAGCGCCTTAACGACATGCAGTCACTATGATGCCTATGAAAAGTGTAGCGGTTTTTTGTGCCGCCTCGGAAGATATTGACAGAATCCACTTTTCCGAAGCAGAGGCTGTGGGCAGAATGCTTGGCGGCAGAGGCGCTGCTCTTGTATACGGCGGCGCGCGCTTCGGGCTCATGGAGGCAACGGCAAAGGCAGCAAAAGCAGCCGGCGCGCATATAATAGGCGTTGTGCCAATGATTCTTGAGGAGCGCGGCAGAGTGAGCACGCTCATTGACGAGAAGATTAACTGCCGCAATCTGAGCGACCGCAAGGATATAATGCTTCAGCGAAGCGATATTCTTGTAGCCCTGCCGGGCGGAATAGGCACTCTTGACGAGATTTTCCACGTCATGGCCGCGGCAACAATAGGCTACCACAGCAAGAAAGTTGTGCTTTACAACGCCGGCGGATTCTGGGACAGCCTGCTGTCAACGCTGCGCACGCTCAAGGAGGGCGGCTTTATACGCGGCAACTTCGACAGTCTGCTGGCCGTAGCAAACAATATTGAGGAACTTGAAGAAATTATATTTGAAGATATATGTCTAAAATAATCGGAATTGGAGAGACTGTTCTTGACATCCTGTTCAAGAACGGACAACCGGTAAAGGCTGTTCCGGGCGGGTCGGTATACAACAGCATCATCTCGCTCGGGCGAATGGGACTTGAAACCTCATTCATAAGCGAGGTGGGAGACGACAGAGTGGGCGAAATGATTCTCTCGCATCTGCGCGACAGCGGTGTTGACGCATCATCAGTATGCTGTTTCTCAGGCGGCAAGTCACCGCTCTCACTGGCTTTCCTCAACGAAAGGAACGATGCCGAGTACCTTTTCTACAAAGATTACCCAAACAACCGCCTTGAGGCAGATTTTCCGCCGATAAATCCCGGTGACATTGTGCTCTACGGTTCATACTTTGTGCTGAACCCGGTGCTTCGCCATAAGACAAGGGCATTCCTTGAGTATGCCCACGAACAGGGTGCACTGCTCTACTACGACATAAATTTCCGCAAGACACACATTCCCGAACGGATAAAGCTGTCGGAAGCGCTGATTGAGAACCTTGAACTTGCCGACATTGTACGCGGTTCGGCCGACGACTTCAACTATCTCTACGACATGACCGACGGCGAAAAGGTGTACAGGGAAAAAGTCAGTTTCTACTGCCGCAACTTCATATTCACAAGCGGCGGCGACGGCGATGTAAGGCTGTTCACCGCCAACGGCAGTGAGCGCTACCCGGTGAAGAAGATTGAGGTTGTCAGCACCGTAGGCGCAGGAGACAATTTCAATGCAGGAGTTGTATACGGCCTTTCGCGTGCGGGCATAGAGCGCAGCAATCTGCCCGCAGTGACCATGGAGCAATGGAACGGCATAATAGGATGCGGGCTTGACTTTAGCGCACATGCATGCACGCTCATTGAGAACTATGTAGACAAGCAGTGGGCTGCTGAATATTCAGGCCGCTTCTAAAAATATCACATACGGCAAAGGGACAGCAATGAAAACACTCTTCAAAAGAACGGCATATCTTTCGGTACTCATAGCAATGACACTGCTCATGAGCGAAAGCATTGTGCCCCACCACCACTGCGAAGAGGTTTCACAACACTGCCACACCGTAAAGGAGACTATCCACTTTGGCTACGGCAAGTGCGAGGAGTGCACGGCAATCCATGGCGACAGCCAGCATGAGCATTCCGAAAGCCACTGCTGCGATGACACCAAGGTATATATAAGAACAGCCGGCAACGACGCCCACGTTGAAAAGAAGTTCGTTGCGCACAACAGCAGCTGCTTCATACTAAACGAGCAGCCTGTTATTTACAAAAGCCATACTTGCAGTTCCTATTCATGTTACTGCCAGCTCAAGATTCCCGACATAGGAATACCGGACACTCCGCTGAGAGCGCCGCCCTTTGCATGATTCTTCACAGGAACCATTCAAACAACGTGAGTTCGGTATAATATATCGGATTCAGGTCAAACAGCCCCCTATCAAGTTATTAAGAAACTGCAGTTTCCAACATACTTAACCAAAGGGAGGCTATCTAAAAATCCAAAAAGACAAGAATCATGAAAAACATACTTTTATCAGCAATTATATCTATTGCCCTATTCGGTTGCGGCCACAGCCACAACGAGGAAAGCGCTGAAGAGCATGCACACGTTCATGTGCACAGCTTCACAGCCTACACAGGCAACAACGAGTTCTTCATGCAGCACGAAGGCATGCATGCCGGCAAAAAGGCATGCATAACCCTTTTTGTCACAGACCTTGAGAACTTTAAGCCTACGGCACACAAAGAGGCCAAGGCAACACTCAAGGTGGGCGAAAAAGTGCAGAGCGTTACAGCAACAGCACAAAAGCCCGGCATTTTCAACTTTGACATAACTCCCGAGGCCAACGGCGAGGGCACTCTGGCTTTTGAGACAGGCGGCGACAAGGCGCACTTCCACATAGCAGTATCGGCAGAAGGCGATAACCACGGTCACAATCATGGGCACTCGCACAATCACTCCGAAGGCGGCCATGACCACGACCATGGGCATAACCACGCCGAGGAGGCCCACGGCCATGAACATCATAATCACGAGCACCATAACCACGGTGAAGCCCATGAGCACTCGCACAGCCACACGCATGAACATGCTAATGGACACGCTCATGCAGAGCATTCGCACACAGGCCATGGCGAGATTACCGAAGGCAAGGCCAACGACATTGCATTCAGCAAGGAGCAGAGCTGGAAAATTGATTTTGCAACGGCCGAAGTCAAGGAGAGCCGCTTCAACGGCGCTGTAAAAATTGCAGCGAAGGCAAGCGCCGCACCTGAGAACTTCACAACAATTGTAGCAACCACAAGCGGCAAGGTGCAGTTTGCCGGGAATGTAGTAGAGGGAAAAACGGTATCAAAAGGCGAACCGCTGTTCTATCTTGAAGGCAGTGACGTTACCGACAACGATGCCGCAGTGAAATATGCCGAGGCCGAGAGCAACTATAAACTTTCAAAAGCCGACTACGAAAGAAAAAAGCTCCTTTTCAACGAAAAAGTTGTATCGGAGCGCGACTTTCAGGCAGCAGAGGCACTCTACAGGCAGGCCGAAGCAAAATTCAACAGCATGAAGCGCAGTTTCTCCGGCGGCAAGGTAACCCTTAGAGCGGCAAGAGATGGATATATTGCCTCGCTCGCAGTCTCCAACGGCGATTATGTAGAGCCGGGCACACCGCTTGCCACAGTGCAGTCCGACGGACGCATGAACATTACCGCCGAACTTCCAATGCGCTTTGCCGGACAGCTTAAGAGCGTCAGCGACGTTAACATTGAACTGCCCACGGGCGCAACATACTCCATGAGCAAGTGCGGAGGCTCAATCACCGCCATTGGCAGTTCAGCGAACAGCTGCAACATGCTGCCTATAACAATAACCGTTGACAAAATGCAGGATATTGTACCGGGAAGCATTGTAACGCTGTATATTATTTCCGAAAGCGGCGAGCACGCTGTGACAATCCCCCGCAGCGCACTTGTGGAGGAGATGGGCAATCTGTTCGTCTTTGTGCAGAATTCCCCCATATCATTTGAGAAACGCGCCGTTGAGGCAGGAAGCACCGATGGCATAAGAGTGAGAATTGAAAAGGGTCTGAAGGCCGGCGAGCGCATCGTAACTAAAGGCGCAGTATCACTGAAGCTATCCCAGGGCGCTGAGGCTCTTGACCCGCATGCAGGCCATGTACACTAAATCCGTATGCCATGCTAAACAGAATAATAAAATTCTCGCTTAACAACAAGCTGTTCATCCTTTTAGCTGTTGTACTTACAGTCATTGGCGGAACATATTCGGCAAAGAACATAGAGGTTGACGTATTCCCCGACCTCACAATGCCCACAGTGGTAATTCTCACAGACGCGCCCAACATGGCGCCCGAAGAGGTTGAGCGCCTTGTCACATTCCCCATTGAGACCGCTGTGAACGGTGCAACAAACGTGCGCCGCGTACGCTCTTCATCGTCACAGGGATTCTCCTTCGTGTGGGTTGAATTTGACTGGGGCATGGACATATACCGTGCACGCCAGATAATAAGTGAAAAAATGAGCCTTCTGTCGGGGCAGCTCCCCGATGGAATAATCCCCATGCTCGCGCCACAGTCAAGCGTAATGGGAGAGGTTATGTTTGTGGGCATGAGCGCCGACAGCACCTCAATGATGGAACTGCGCACTCTTGCCGACTGGGTAATAAAGCCGGCCATTCTTGCTACCGGCGGAGTTTCAAATGTAACCATAATAGGCGGCGACTACAAGCAGTACAAGGTGCTTGCCGACCCGGTGAAAATGGAAATGTACGGAGTTACAATGGCTGAGCTTGAAAGCGCGGCATCGGCCATGAGCGTAAACATGGGCGCAGGCGTTCTCCGTGACTATGGCAACGAGTATAATCTGCGCGGAATGGGGCGCAGCAACAACGTCAATGAACTTGGAAGCACTGTAGTAAAGGCCGATGGCGAAAAGAGCATACGCGTTGCCGATGTTGCCGATGTTGTCATCGCTCCAGCCGTAAAGCAGGGATACGCCTCGCTCAACGGTTCTCCGGCAATCATTCTCTCAATATCGAAGCAGCCTGGCGTGAACACGCTCAGCGTAACCGCGAACATTGAACAGAACCTCAAGGAGATAGCAAAATCGCTCCCCGCCGATGTAAAGTTAGACACGGAGATTTTCCGCCAGGCCGACTATATACAGTCATCGGTAAACAATGTGGGACGCTCTCTCATTGAGGGCGCAATATGCGTAATACTTGTGCTGTTCCTTTTTCTTACAAGCATACGCACAACATTCATCTCGCTGCTTGCCATACCAATGTCGCTGCTGGGCACTGTGATAGTGCTTAACCTTTTGGGCATGGACATAAACACAATGACGCTCGGCGGCATGTGCATTGCCATTGGCTCTCTTGTTGACGATGCCATTATTGACGTGGAGAATGTGTATAAAAGACTGCGCGAGAACCACCGCCTGCCCAAGGAGGAGAGAAAAGCGGCCTTCACGGTTGTATACGAGGCATCATCGGAAATACGCGCCTCAATCATCCATGCAACCCTTATAATAATGGTAACATTCATGCCGCTCTTCTTCCTTAGCGGACTTGAGGGCAGAATGCTGAAGCCGCTTGGCATTGCATACCTTGTGGCTCTTGTAATGTCGCTTGTAGTGGCAATGACTATTACTCCGCTGCTCTGCAAGATGATGCTGTCGGGCGACAAGCATCTCGCAAAGGCCGAAAAGAAGAACTGGGTTGAGCGCTGGATGTTGAAGGGATACCGCGCATCGCTATCATTCGTGCTCAGCCATGCAAAGATTTTTGCGGGAACGCTGATGCTGGTTTTTGCAGTGTGCATATTCCTGTTTACCCAGATGGGGCGCAGTTTCCTTCCTGAATTCAACGAGAATGCACTTACCATTGCGGCCGTATCCCGCCCCGGAGTATCGCTTGAGGAGAGCAACAGAATTGGTTCGGTAATAGAAAAGGAACTGCTGCAGATTCCAGAGGTAACAAGCACAGCGCGCCGAACTGGCCGCGGCGAGCTTGACGAGCACTCGCAGACCTCTAACGGCGCAGAGATTGATGTAAACTTCAAGCTCGCCAACCGCAGCAAAGCCGAATTCCTTGCCGACGTGCGCGACCGCCTTGCCAAAGTCCCGGGAGTTGTAACCTCTGTGGGACAGCCGCTTGAGCACCGCATTGACCACATGGTGTCGGGCACTCAGGCCGACCTTGCAATAAAGATATTCGGGCCCGACCTAAGCACCCTCTTCCGCAAGGGAATTGAGATAAAGGAACTGCTGAAGGCCTTCCCCGAGGTGGTAGACGTAAATGTTGAGCAGCAGGTGGAGACACCCCAGCTGCAGATACGCGCCGACCGCGAGAAACTTGCTCTCTACGGAATAACCATGGAGGAGTTCAACAGTTTCATTGATGCTGCATTCCCCGGAAAAAGAGTGGGCAGCGTATATGAACAGGAGCGCAGTTTCGACCTTATTATAAGATTAAACAAGGAATACACAGAAAGCGTGGATGGTGTAAAGCGCGCACTCATTGACACCCCGAAGGGAAAGGTTGCACTCGAAGAGGTTGCATCAATTGTTTCGGCCGGAGGCCCGGGAAGCATAAGCCGCGAGAATGTACAGCGCAAGGTAGTTGTATCGGCAAACATTGCCAACAGCGATGTTGCCGGAACAGTTGACCGCATCAGGGAACACCTGAACAAGGAACTAAAGTTAGAGGAGGGCTACCGCCTTGAGTTCGGCGGGCAGTTTGAGAGCGCCGATTCGGCATCGCGCACGCTCCTGCTCACTACCCTTGTGGCAATTCTTGTTGTATTTGTGCTGCTTTACAGCGAGTTCCGCAGCGGAACACTCTCTGCCGTGGTACTGCTAAACTTGCCGCTGGCACTGATTGGAGGCATAATAGCAACCTACTGTACATCGGCAGTAATGAGCATACCTGCCATAATAGGACTTATAACACTGTTTGGCATTGCAACCCGCAACGGAATTCTGCTGGTATCGCGCTACCAGCACCTGAGAGCAGACGGCGTGTCGCTTGAAGAGGCGGTTCTGCACGGTTCAGCCGACCGCCTTACGCCAATACTTATGACAGCCTTCACATCGGCGCTGGCGCTTGTTCCAATGATTATGAACGGTTCGGCATCAGGCAATGAAATTCAGAGCCCAATGGCTGTTGTAGTTTTAGGCGGACTGCTTTCGTCAACCTTCCTTAATATCTACATAATACCTATTGTATACAAATGGGTTGTACGGAAAGGATGGGTGTAAACATTCTTAAATAACTGGTTTTCATGCAATAAAATACGGCGTTTGTAAATTCAGAATTCAGTTTTAACAGCCGTTAACAAATCACCACGCCCCTTTTTAATAGTTTTGCGCAAAACTTAACTATTATGAAGAGGGCGTTTTTTATATTATTCCTATGCGTTGCAGCATCGGGAGGCAAATCGAAAAGCTTCACCCCGCAATCAAAATAGATGAAAGCAAACTTGTCACTGAAACAAACCATTTCATACAATAATCCCGCTATTTCATACAAAAAGCGGGATTATTTTTTTGTTAACACCCTTAATGTCTTATCTTTGCCACTAAATAAAACACACTATGCAGCTTACAAACGGAACAGAACTTAAAAGAGGTGACTACCGCATTATAGAAGTGCTTGGCCAGGGCGGCTTTGGCATAACATATCTTGCCCTGCAAGTAAAGCTTAACCGCAAGGTGGCAATCAAGGAGTTCTTTATGAAAGACCTCTGCAACCGCGACGATGACGGCTCGCATGTTTCTGTGGGTTCTGCAGGAAGCAAGGATTTGGTTGAGCGCTTCAAGCAGAAGTTCCTTAAGGAAGCAGGGCTTATAGCATCATTTGACAATACGAACATCATAAGGATATATGACGTATTTGAAGAGAACGGCACTGCATACT
>JAFXAR010000039.1 GCA_017516885.1 Bacteroidaceae bacterium | reverse complement strand
TTGCAAGCAAGCGTGTAACCAGCGGTCAAACAATCCTCGCACTATTTCCAAAAATCAAACAGGTTCAAGCTGTGGAATTTAACGGTGCCGGTTAAAGAAATTACCTGTGCTTATCATTGCGCAATTGTTCATCACGACAGAGCGAAGCGACGAGGGAACTGTTTTTTTATTACAACCGCAAATAATTTTGCTAACCCACACCTTTTTTCTACTGAGCCCAAAGATGTCTGCACTCGCTGTGAAAAATATTCAAGCAAGCTTGATATTTCTTGCTCGTTTGTTGCTATCTTTGCACCTCAAAAATGAATATATTATGAGTGAACAGCAAAGAGCCTCTTTTGGTGGCAAATTGAGCGTGATATTAGTGGCGGCCGGCAGCGCCGTAGGTCTTGGAGCGCTGTGGCGCTTCCCTTACATTGCCGGAATGCATGGCGGCGCGGCCTTCTTGCTGGTTTTCCTGCTGAGCGTTATTGTAGTGGGCATACCTGCCATGCTTGCGGAATTTGCAGTGGGCCGCCGCACAAAGAAAAATGCGGTAGGCGCTTTCCGCTCCCTTTCAAAACGGTGGAGCTGGCTGGGATACAGCGGAGTGCTTGGAGCGCTGCTCATTTCGGGTTACTACTACCTTATAGCCGGCTGGTCGCTGGAGTATTTTGCAAGTTCGCTGAGCGGCGGCATTTTCTCATCGCCGCACTCATTCAAGGAGCAGTTCAGCATGTTTCAGGATTCATGGCGGCCATTGTTTTATTGTTTCCTGTTTATATTGATGACACATTTTATTGTGTCGCGCGGAGTGGAGAAGGGGATTGAAAAGGCGTCAAAAATTATGATGCCGGCGCTCTTTGTAATACTCATAGTAATGGCTGTGCGTGTGGCGTTCATGCCCGGGGCGGCCGATGGCTACAGGTTTTTCCTTTCGTGTGATTTTGCCGAGGCCTTCAAGCCTGAGACTATAATGATGGCAATTGGACAGGCTTTCTTCTCTCTCTCTGTGGGAATGGGCTGCATGGTTACTTATGCATCATATTTCAAGAAGGATACCAACATGGTTGCTACATCGTTCAATGTCTCTGTGCTGACACTCCTTGTATCGGTTCTTGCCGGGCTTGTCATTTTCCCGGCTGTATTCAGTGCGGGATTGCAGCCGGCCGAAGGGCCTTCGCTTGTATTTGTTACCCTTCCCGAAATCTTCAAAGGGATGCCTTTGGCAGCAGTGTGGTCGTCAATATTCTTTCTGCTTGTGATTCTTGCATCATTGACCTCTACAATATCGTTCCATGAGGTTCTTACAGCCTATGTGGCCGAGGAGTTTAATATGACACGCAAGCGCGCAGCTTTGGTAACTACTGTAATTTCGGTGCTCTTGAGCACGGTTACATTCTACAAGATGTTCGGGGTTGATTTCTTTAATATTTTCGACTATATTACAGCCAATGTGCTGATGCCGTTGGGTGCAATGTTCACATGCATAATGGTGGTGTGGTTCATGAAGAGGGGCTTTATGAGTGAGGAAATCACCAATGGAGGTCTTTGCAACAAGCGTTTCGCCGGCGTTGTGGTCTTCATGCTCCGTTTCATTACTCCGGTACTTATATTGTATATATTTATAAGGAACTTTCTATAAACGAAATGACCGCTCACGCGGTCATTTCGTTTATAGAATGGCATGATTGCCTGTCAGTCGCTGTAATATACGCGTTTTATTCTGTTCGACACGGATGTAAGTATCTCGTACGGTATTGTCTCTAACCATTCGGCAAGCTGGGCTGCCGGCAGGCTGGGCCCGAATATTTCAACTGTGTCGCCTTCGTTGCAGTCGATTCCTGTTACATCAATCATGCAAACATCCATGCAGATGTTTCCAACGTATGGCGCTTTCTTGCCGTTAACAATGCAGTATCCGTTCCCATTGCCTAATTTTCGGTTGAGGCCGTCGGCATATCCTATGGGCAGAGCGGCAATGCGCGAATCACGCGTTAGCTTGCCGCGGCGGCTGTAGCCCACAGTTTCATCGGCAGGCACGTCATGAATCTGCAGAATAATGGTCTTTAGCGTTGAGATGGGGTGCAGTGTGGCATCCTCCTTAATAGGTGATATGCCGTAGAGGCCAATGCCCAGGCGCACCATGTCATACTGCACGCCAGTGAAACGCTCTGCTCCGGCGCTGTTGCATATATGTCTTAGGATTTTGTGCCCGAAGGCGTTCTGCAATGTGCTTGCAGCTTCGTTGAAACGCTCAATCTGAATATTGCTGAAACTGTCAAAATCGGAGCTGTCGCTGCCAACGAAGTGCGAGAATACTGAGCGCGGAGTAAGGGCGCACTGCTTTTTGAGAACCTCGACAAGGGCCGGAATTTCGCTAGGCAGGAATCCGAGGCGGTGCATTCCTGTGTCAATCTTAATGTGGATTGGGTAGTCGGTAACCCCTTCAAGGCATGCTGCCTTGAGCAGCGACTGCAGCATTCCGAAGCTGTAGACTTCGGGCTCCAGCTTGTTGTCAAATAGCGTGCGGTATGAACTTGGCTCAGGATTCATCACTATTATGCCTGTGCAGATGCCCTCCCTGCGAAGTTCTGCTCCCTCGTCGGCAACTGCAACTGCAAGATAGTCTATGCGGCTTTCCTCCAATGTGCGTCCTACTTCAAGAGCTCCCGCACCGTATGCATCGGCCTTTACCATGCATATCGTCTTTGTTTCGGGCAGCAAACTGTTGCGGTAGCGGTTCAGATTGTCGCGCAGCGCGCTGAGGTTGACTTCAAGGATTGTCTGATGCACCTTTTTCTCAAGCGCTTCTGTAACATCCTCAAAATGGAATGAACGCGAGCCCTTTATCAGTATGTACTCTTTTTCAAGGCTTTTTATTGCTTGTGATGCCAGAAGTTCCTCGGTGCTTTTGAAGAAGTGGCATTCAATCTCCGATTCAAGGAAGCAGTCTGCTTGTGAGCAGATGTCCTCGCCAACGCCTATGAACTTCTCTATCTTGCGTTCATTAAGGTGCTTAAGCACGGTACTGTAGAGCGAGCGTGAACTTTCGCCGGTTTGCTTTATGTCGGCAAGTATGAGGGTGCGCTTCAGTCCCGGCATGGTGCTGCTTCGACGCTCCATGAAGTCAAGCGCAATCTCCAATGAGGCCGTATCGGAATTGTAGCTGTCGTTGATTATCATGCACCCATGCTTGCCCTCCTTAACCTCTAACCGCATGGCTACCGGTTCAAGCTGTTCCATGCGAAGCGCAATCTCTTCGGCCGGAATCATAAGGTAAAGTGCCGCGGCGAGGCAGTTTATTGAATCCTCTATTGACGCCTGGTCAAGGAATGGGATGCGGTAACTGTGTTCAATGGTAAGATACTGGTATCTTACGGTTGTTCCGCTGTCGTCTTTTTCCACCGACTTTATATACAGTGGCCGTTCGGGGTCAGTGCATGACCATGCAATCTCCCTTGATGGCAGCAGCTGCTGTGATACAGCGTTGGCAATAAGCGGGTTGTCGGCATTGTATATGAGAATCTCGCAGTTGCGGAACAGGGAGAGCTTTTCGTTGCACTTTTCCTGTAAGGTGCTGAAGTTCTCCTGATGCGCGCTGCTTATATTGGTAATGATACCGATTGTAGGGCGTATTATTCCCTGCAGCCTGTCCATCTCCTTAATGCATGATATTCCTGCTTCAAATATTCCAAGGGTGCTGTTCTCCCTGAGTTGCCATACTGAAAGCGGAACGCCTATCTGCGAATTGTAGCTGCGTGGGGAGCGCGTTACATTGTAGTTGCCGGCGGTCAGCTGGTAGAGCCACTCCTTGACTATTGTCTTGCCGTCGCTGCCGGTAATGCCTACTATGGGGATTGTGAATCTTGACCTATGGTGGGATGCGAGGGCTTGCAGTGCCGCAAGACTGTCATTTGTGACAATGAAGTTCGCCTCGCTTAAATGGAGATGTCCCTTTGCGCTGTTCACTACAAAGTTTCTTACTCCTTTGCGGTAGAGTTCTTCAATGTACTTGTGGCCGTCGCCGTGCTTTGTCTTTATGGCAAAGAACAGTGTCTCCTCGGGGAAACTCAGTGAGCGGCTGTCGGTAAGCAGACGGCTTACCGTGCTCTGTGCTGTTGTGAGAAAGCTTTCGGCATGGAGTATTCCGGCTATCTCTTCAATTGTGTATCGCATTGTCTTATCTCATTATCAAGGTTAAGGAAGTTGTGCCTGTTCTGTAATGCAGCCATCTTTTCTCTCAGATTTTTCAGAAACTGCATGTGCCCGTCGGATGCTGCATTGAACGGACGGTGGCCAAGTCCTTTTATTATATCTTCAATCTCGCGGTTTATTTCTTGTGTGCTATCAGGGAAGTAGCAGCTGCTGAATTTTTCCCAAATGCAGTTTACAGCTGTTTCTGACGGGTGCAGCATGTCTTCGGCATAGAAACGGTAGTCGCGCAGTTCGTCAAGCAGAATCTCATAAGCGGGAAAGTAGAAGCAACAGCCGGGATGCCCGCTTATTATCTTGTCAACAGCAAGCAGCAGCGTGGCCTTGCTCTTCTGGTTGTCGTGCGCGCCGTCGCGAAGATGGCGTATAGGGCTTATGGTGAACAGGAATTTCACGCCGGGGTTCATCTCCTTGTAAAGTTCAATGACCTTGTCAAATTCCTCGGCAATCTCCTCTGTTCCTAACAATCTCCTTTCAAAATCCTTTCCGGGCAGTTTGTGGCAATTGCCGGCAACAGTGCCGTCGCTCGTGCGGGTGTATACGTATGCCGTGCCGAATGTAACAATTGCAATGTCGCACCGGCCTGCCATGCTGTGCGAGCGCTCCAGTCTTTTGTTTATGCACTCTAAGAGTTCCTCTTTTGTTGAGCGCGAAAAATCGCTGTGGTGCATTATGCTGTGCCACTGTCCGTTGTGCTCAAAGATTTCGGGCGATGCAGGAGTGAAGCTTGCGCCCGATGCAATCCTTTTCAGCACGGCTGCGATGGAAAAGGGGTTGTATTGTACCCCAAACGGGTTTGTGTCAATTGCAAACTTGCGCTCTTCCAATCTTTTGCCTATGTTCCCGGCAAAGCATGAACCAATAAGTATCACCCTGCTGTTGTGGGTAATCTTCAATTCTTTGAGCGGCAGCGCTACAGGTGTTACAAATTGCATTTCAGTAATTTTTATAAGCCGATATAACCAAAATGCAAAAATAAGACAACTTCTCAAAGATAGAGCGTTGTTTGTGATAAAAATTGTAAATACAAACAGTTGCGGACTGATTTCATTGAAGTGCTATCAATATTTTTGCTCTTTTTGTTATTTTCCTTTTTGCTTTTGTCAAAAAAACATTATTTTCGCAAAATAATGGCACATTTTGCTGCTTTGTCAGCGGAACAGAAATTTAAAAGCTCCTTGCTGGCAAAGATTATTTTTGATGAATTATTTGTAGAACTTGTTTCCTAAAATGGATAAAGAGAATAAATACCCTCTGCTTGAGAAGATTGACTCACCGGCCGACTTGCGCCTTCTGCCTGAAAAGCAGCTGCCGCAGGTATGTAAGGAACTGCGAGGGTTCATTATAGACTCATTGGCCAATAACCCGGGACATTTTGCATCAAGTCTCGGCGCAGTGGAACTCTCTGTGGCGCTGCATTATGTATTTTCCACTCCAAACGACAAAATAGTCTGGGATGTGGGCCATCAGGCATACGGACACAAAATTATTACAGGACGCCGCGGCCGCTTCCACACCAACAGGAAGTTTGGCGGTCTCAAGCCTTTCCCGTCACCCGAAGAGAGCGAATACGATTCATTTGTTGCAGGCCATGCCTCAAATTCAATATCGGCGGCCTTGGGACTGGCCGTATCGGCACAGCTTGAACATAAGGACGAGCATGTGATTGCTGTAATAGGCGACGGCTCAATGAGCGGCGGACTTGCATACGAAGGGCTTAATAATCTTGCGAACACTCCCAATAATCTGCTCATAATACTTAATGACAATAATATGTCAATAAGCAACAGTGTGGGCGGAATGAGCAAGCTGCTTATCTCTATGCACTCGTCAAAGGTGTATAACAAAGTACGCTATGCCATTGCAAAAGGGCTGCGAAAGATGCATATATTGAATGAGCGTCGCGCTAACAGCATTATACGTTTCAACAATGGCCTGAAGTCTTTGCTCTTCCGCCAGCAGAATTTTTTTGAAGGAATGCGTGCGCGTTATTTCGGTCCGGTAAACGGAAACGATGTGCTTGAACTTGTGCGTATGCTCCGCAGCATCAAGGATATGAAAGGACCGCACATGCTGCACATACATACCACTAAGGGCAAAGGATGGGCGCCTGCCGAAAAGGATGCTACAGCATGGCACCAGCCCGGTCACTATGATGTGGAGACCGGCGAGCGCATTGTGGCAGAGGGCGGCACACCGCGTTTCCAGGATGTATTTGGCGAAACGCTCGTTGAACTTGCAAGAGAGAACAGCAAAGTGGTGGGTGTCACTCCTGCCATGCCCACAGGCTGCTCAATGGACAAATTGTTCAAGGTGTTCCCGGAGCGTTTCTTTGACGTTGGCATAGCCGAAGGCCATGCAGTAACATTCTCGGCCGGATTGGCCAAGGGAGGAATGCTGCCTTTCTGCAATATATACTCGTCGTTCATGCAGCGCGGATATGATAACTTCATACACGATGCAGCCCTGCAGAAACTTGATATGGTGCTTTGCCTTGACCGTGCAGGCATAGTAGGCGAGGACGGCCCTACTCATCATGGGGCATTTGACCTTGCATTCCTGCGTCCTGTGCCGAATATAACAATTGCATCGCCCTACGACGAATGCGAACTGCGCCGCCTGATGTATACGGCAGCACAGCCAGGGATGGGAACATTTGTAATACGCTATCCGCGCGGAAAAGGCTCTCTTGACGACTGGCGCTGTCCGCTTGAGTGTGTTGAGGTGGGCAAGGGCCGCCTCTTGAAGCAGGGCAGTGATGTGGCCTTCCTCACTATCGGCCCTATGGGCAAGGTGATGGAGAGCGCCGTAGCCAAGGCCGAAGCGGCGGGAGTTAGCGTGGCGCATTATGATATGCGTTTCCTAAAGCCTATTGATGAGGATATTCTGCGCTATGTTGGCGAGAATTTCAAATATGTGGTTACATTTGAGGATGGTGCGCTGAAAGGCGGGCTTGGAAGTGCCGTTGCCGAATATATGGCTGCAAACGGATACTCCCCAAGGATAGAAGCCATAGGTATTCCCGATATGTTTGTAGAGCATGGCAAGCCCGAGGAGCTTTACCGCCTGTGCGGAATGGACGTGGAATCGGTGCTTGCAGCGCTTATGAAGGCAAAATAAAATTTATTATAGCATGAGAATTGTCATTGTTGGCGCGGGTGCAGTTGGTACGCACCTTGCGAAGATGCTTTCGGCAGAGAATGAGAATGTTGTGCTGCTCGATGAGAACGAGGAGAAAATAGGGCGGATGGAGTCGCTGTTCGACCTCCAGGCGGTGGTTGGCGACCCTACTAAAATATCCTCATTAAAGGCGGCCGGTGCTGATGATGCCGACCTCTTTGTGGCTGTTACTCCCGATGAGAGCCGAAATATCACATCGTGCATACTTGCCCACTACCTTGGCGCAAAAAAAACCGTGGCGCGCATAGACAACTACGAGTATCTTATGCCCAAGCATAAGGAGCATTTTGTCTCCTTAGGCATTGATTCGCTCATTTATCCCGAACAGCTTGCTGCCGAGGAAATTGCTACGAACATGAAGTTCAGCTGGATGCGCCAGATGCTTGAGTTCGGTGGCGGCTCGCTTGTAATGATTGGTGTCAAGGTGCGCAGCAACGCACAGATAATAAATATCCCCTTTAAGGAACTCTCGCGCGATATTCCCTATCACGTAGTGGCCTTGCAGCGAGGAGACGAAACAATAATACCCCGAGGAAACGATGTCATAATGCCCGATGACCTTGTCTGCTTTATGACTACTTACGACCAAATTTCCTATATCCGCAGCATCACCGGCAAGGATGAGTTCAGCGAGGTGCGCAATGTCATAATAATGGGCGGAAGCAGAATAGCAGTCCGCACAACCAAGATGATGCCCGAAAACATCAAGGTTAAAATCATTGAGAGCGACCTTAAGCGCTGCCACAAGCTTCTGGAGCTTGTTGACGACAGGGTAATGGTGATAAATGGCGATGCGCGCGACCCCGAACTGCTGCGCAGCGAGGGCATTGATGACACTGATGTGTTCATAGCCCTGGGTGACAGTTCCGAGACAAACATCCTGGCCTGTCTTGCCGCAAAGCGTGCCGGTGTATTCCGCTCAGTATCCGAGATTGAGAATATCGACTACATATCAATGGCCGAGAGCCTTGATATAGGCTCTGTCATAAACAAGAAGAAGTTAGCGGCAAGCACAATCTTCCAGATGATGCTTAAGACCGATGTTGCCAGCGTAAAGTGCCTTACTTTTATTGAGGCGGTTGTTGTGGAGTTCCCGGTGAACAGGGAGTGTTATATAACGCGCCGCGCGGTAAAGGATTTGGGATTGCCCGATGGGGCAAATATCGGCGGCCTTATACGCGGCGGAAAGGGTATGAAGGTTACAGGTAATACTATGATTCAGGTGGGCGACCATGTAATATTCTTCTGCCTTGAGCATGTGTTGAAGAAACTTGAAAAATATTTCAGATAATGTTCCACCCGAAAGTCATATTCAGGATAATCGGAATGCTGCTTTTTCTCGAAGCCGCATTCCTGTCAAGCAGCGTCGCTGTGGCGCTCTATTATGGCGAGAATGTTGTGCCGGCGCTTCTCTATTCAATAGCAGCAATGGTGGGTGTCGGTGCGTTGCTGGTCTGCAAATGCCGCAATGCCGGGCGCGATGTGTCACGAAAGGATGGCTACATAGTTGTGACAATTACCTGGATTATCTTTTCACTTTTCGGTGCTCTGCCTTATATGTTGAGCGGCGCGATTCCCGGTTTTACCGATGCCTATTTTGAAACAATGTCGGGCTTTACTACAACCGGCGCAACAATACTCAATGATATTGAGGCCATGCCAAAATCCCTGCTCTTCTGGCGCGCCATGACACATTGGGTAGGAGGTTTGGGAATAGTATTCTTTACGGTAGCGGTATTCCCGATATTCGGTCTTGGCGATATACATCTGTTTGCCGCAGAGTCTGTAGGCCCTATGCGTGCAAAGCTCCATCCGCGCATTTCGGTTACGGCGCGCTGGATACTTACGATATATCTTGGCCTTACTGTAATTGCTGCCGTTTCATTCTTTTTTGCAGGGATGGGCTGGTTTGATTCTGTTTGCCACTCAATGGCAACTGTTTCCACCGGAGGCTTCTCCACCAAGCAGGAGAGCATTGCCGGTTTTCACTCTCCGCTCATTGAGTATGTGACAGCGCTTTTTATGTTCTTGGGAGGAGTTAACCTGTCGCTGCAGTATATGTTTATTTTCAAGCTGCGTCCTAAGGAACTGATTCGCGATACGGAATTCAGAGTCTATGTAACCATAATCCTTTGCTTTACAGTTGCGATTTTCTTTGGCTTGTTCTTTACAACAGGGCTCGGGGTGGAGGAATCGTTCCGCTCTTCGCTGTTCCAGGTAGTGTCTGTGCAGACAACAACCGGATATGCCACGGCAAATTATGTGCTGTGGAAACCAATACTGTGGCTGATGCTCTGTGCGCTTATGTTCATTGGAGCATGTTCCGGTTCTACGTCAGGCGCTATGAAGTGCACGCGCATAACAATCCTTTGCAAGGTGATGATGAATGAGTTTAAGAGAATTGTGCATCCAAATGCTGTAATTCCTGTGCGTATGGCGGGCAAGGTTGTGCCAGTAGGAGTGCAGTCGGCTATACTTGCATACACTGTAATATACATATTCATGCTTGTGTGCGGCATTGTGGTAAATATGGGCTTTGGAATAGACTTCCTTAGCTCGTTCGGCCTTTCTGTTTCCTTTGTAGGAAATGTAGGTCCGGCTCTTGGAAATTATGGCCCTATGGACTCCTTAGCAGCGCTGCCGGCGGGGGTAAAATGGTTCAGCGCTTTCCAAATGCTGGTTGGCCGTCTTGAATTCTTTGCGGTGCTGCTATTGCTTACACCGATATTCTGGAAGAAAAGATAGGAATTGTTATTTTGAATAAGCTTCTATACCTCCTCGGGGTGGGTGTCTAATTCTTTAAGCAAGCCTTCAATGTCGGCTTTCAGCCGCATGTAGGGCGGCGCATCCTTGTAGTTCGTGTTCTTTGCGAGAATGAGTGTCACGTCGCATTGGCTGTGGCGGTACGATGAGAGTTCGTTGTTGTATTGCTGGCGGTGGCATGCAAATTTCATAATCTCCTCCTCGCGGCTGTTGCGCAGCTGGCGGCAGACGGGAATTAGCATTCGGAGCACTACGTTGTTCATTATGTGGTGTCCCTGCATATAGAGATAGCTCTCTTCGGGGTTTATCCCTAATTCCTGAAACTCTTGCATCAGCGCCTCCTGCTCGCCGGTGTACTGCGGAAATTTCTTTTCGAGCATTTTAATGTTATGCTCCACTCTGTTGCTGAGCTGCTGCAGGGAGAATGCCGGCTTGCCTGTATTGAATGATGTTAGGCGGGTTATTTCGCAGAATTTATGCATGCTCATTGTCTGGGTGTCGTGCTTGCGGTAGAGGAGTATGTTCCATGCAAGCAGCGGAAAGCATATTTTGGAGTAAATCTTCAGAAACTCCCGCATGTCCATAATGTTCCTGTCGTTGAGCGTGCTGAGTACGCATATCTGCTTAAGGCTTTCGGAATAGCATTTGAAATTGTCTATTGCATAAGCGTATGTGTGCAGTATGTAGGGGTTCTCAATGAGCTGCCTTGATGTTGACGTTGCGCCCTGAAGCAGATAGTCGTAGTCACTGTCCACGCAGGCAATCATGTTCTTGCCGTATGCCTTGCCCAGCATGTTCATCATTGCCTGCTTCTTTCCTTTAGTAAGGCTTGAGCGTGCGGGGAGCATTACCTCAAAATGGTATTTGCCGCTTTCGTATTCATCAAGGACGGAACGCCAGAAGGAGATGTCGTCATAACTCTCCACATATGCTATAATGCGATGCTGCGCTCTTTTGGGGCGCAGTGCATTTGCGGCTTCAATGAATTTGGAATTGATGTATCCGGTAAGTTTTTTCATCTTCCCTTCAGGCGTGTTTTTCTATTCGGCAATGTCTTCAATTTCCGTAACAGCATCCATCCATCCGTCCATTATTATTGCGGGGGAGTGGGTGCATAGTATAATTTGGGTGTTGGGATTAAGGGTACGCACGAGCGTTATCAGCCTTTGCTGCCACTCTATGTGCAGCGAAATTTCAGGTTCGTCCATTAGCATTACGCCCGGACGGTTTTCCTGTACAAGGGCTGTGAGCAGTATTACAAGCATCTGCTTTTCGCCCGACGAGAGCATGTATGGCGCAATTCTTTCGCCGTACTGTTCAAAGAAAATCTCGTTGCTGTCGCGCACAATGGTTTTTGCCGTAGGGGCAAACAGCTCGTCTACAAGGTCCTGGAACTGCTTTTTAGGCTTGGTAAGTTCTGTTGCCAGGCGCTGGTCGTCGGGATTGCCCGATGTGAGCAGGGCGATAATACGGTTGCCAATGTTTACCTGGTAGTTGAGATAGCGGCGCTGGAGGTTGTACAGCTGCCAGTCGAGCTCGGTTCTGATTTCTGCTCCCGATACCTTCTCAAGTGCCTCGCTGCTCATTATAGGGCGGTCGATGCTGCTTATAACGTCAAAGTTAATGCTTGTGGCATCTTCGGGGTGGAACTTAATATGCACTCCATTCTCAGGGCTGTTGGTGAGCCTGCCGTCGCGCATTACCTTAAGATGCTTAGCCGAACGGTTTATGATTGTGCTCTTTCCTACACCATTGCTGCCGCTGAGAATATTTACGTCGGGGCGCAGCTCCCAGTAAATGTGCTTGCGGTTGCTCCACAGCGAGTCTATCTCAATGCTCTTTATGTATTGTGCCATCTTTTCCATAACAGATATTCTTCTTGTTGTGCAAAGCAAATGTAATATAATGTTGCGCTTTTACAAAAATGCTATAGTGAAAAAATTAAAAATACTAAAAAATGCTTGTAAAAAGCATTTTGTTCTTATCTTCGCATGTGTAAACATTATTATAATGCGTTAAACTCACAGGCTTATGATTAGAATCTATTGCAAGAACAACGGAGTGACAAAGGAGGTGGAAACCGGTCTCACTTTAAGGGAAATTTACGATGCATTCGGGCTGGAAATGCCGTACGGAGTAATTGCGGCAAGAGTGAATAATGTTACCGAAGGGCTTGCTAAAAGGGTATACCGCAACAAGGATGTGGAGTTTATTGACGTTACGTCAAATGACGGCATGCGCATGTATGTGCGCTCTCTGCTCTTCATTTTCATGAAGGCGATGAACGAATCATTCCCCGGTGAAACCGTGCGGTTTGAGAATGCAATCTCAAAAGGCTATTATTGCCGCATGGAGCGTGCGCTGACTCCTGACGAACTTTCGGCCGTGCGCGAAAGGATGCTCAATATTGTAGCCTGTGACCTTCCGTTTATCCGCGTGGAGTGCCACACCGATGAGGCTATAGAAATCTTCAGGAGCATAGGCCGAATGGACAAGGTACGCCTGCTTGAGACTTATGACAGGCTCTATACGGCATATTATGAGCTTGACGGCTATATTGACAGCTATTATAACGGCCTTGTGCCAAGTACCGGCTACATAAAGCTGTTTGAGGTTGAGAATTATGACGACGGTGTCCTTTTGAGAGTTCCCAGCAGGGAGCATCCGTCGGAACTTGAGGATAAAGTGCCGCAGGAAAAGCTGCACGAGCTCTTTGAGGAACGCTTGCAGTGGCATCAGAAGATGGGTGTTGAGACAATTGGCGATTTCAACAAGGGGGTGCGTGCCGGTTTTGGCGTTGACCTTGTAAATGTCTCCGAGGTGCTTCAGGAGCGCCGCCTGTCACAGATTGCCGACATGGTGCGCGACAAGGGCGCAAGAGTGGTGCTTATTGCAGGCCCTTCTTCGTCGGGCAAGACAACCTTCAGCAAGAGGCTCAGCATACAGCTTCTTGCCTGCGGAATGAAACCCTATGCAATATCCTTGGACGACTATTTTGTAAACCGTACAGAAACTCCGCGCAAGGCCGACGGTGACTATGATTTCGAATCAATATATTCTATCGATCTGCCTTTCTTCAACGAGTCTCTCACAAGGATTCTTGCCGGCGATGAGATAGAAATCCCCACCTATAACTTCAAGAGCGGCGAGCGGGAGTTCAATGGCAAGCGCCTCAAGCTTTCTCCGCAGATGGTTCTTGTTATTGAGGGAACACACGCGCTCAACCCCATGCTTACATCGCAGGTGCCCAACAGTGAGAAATTCCGCATATATGTGTCGGCGCTCACATCAATAAAGCTCGATTACCACAATTACATATCAACATCGGACAACCGTCTGCTCCGCCGCATCATCCGCGACGCTAAATATCGTGGCTACACGGCGCAGGAAACCATTATGCGCTGGCCCGATGTGCGCAAAGGCGAGGAGGAGTGGATTTTCCCTTATCAGGAGAATGCCGATGTAATGTTCAATTCGTCGCTATTCTATGAACTTGCGGTGTTCAAGTCACAGGCCGAGCCCATGCTCAGGGCTGTTCCAGAAACTTCGCCCGAGTATTCCGAAGCGCAAAGGCTTTTGCGTTTTCTTGATTATATTGTACCTTTGCAGGATGACGAACTGCCTCCAACATCGCTTGCCCGCGAGTTTTTGGGCGGCAGCAGTTTCAAATATTAACTTTCAAGAAGTTGTTTGAATTAGTATCGCCAGAATTTTTATAGAGCGAAATAGGGTATTTATGGCAAAAAGTTCATTCTCGCAGACACAGAATCAGCAGCAGGCTCTTCTTCAGACCCTCTCCCCCCAGCAGTTGCTTGCGGTGCAGTTGCTGGAAATGACAACAGTTGAGATAGAGGAACGTGTCCGTGGCGAGGTTATGGACAATCCGGCGCTTGAACCTCTTGAGCGCGACGATGCCCCTGCCGATGATTCCGTAACTGATGATTCTTACGGCATTGATTCATTTTCGGCCGATGAATATGACGACTACAGCGGCAATGAGGAGATTCCGGTTGCCGGTGGCAGCAGCGGTTCGTGGGTGGATATTCCTGTTGGCGACACGCTCTCCTTTGGCGACACGCTCATGGAGCAGCTGGGCGAACTCTCTCTCTCTCCTGTGCAGCGTGCTGTGGGCGAATACATAATAGGCTCGCTTGATGAGGATGGCCTTTTGCGCAAGCCTCTTGAAGAGATTCAGGATGAATTGCTTATATACAATAGCATAGACGCCTCATTGGATGATATACTCGCGGTTCTTAAAATGATTCAGACGTTTGAACCGGCAGGAATAGCGGCACGCACTCTTCAGGAGTGTCTGCTTCTGCAGCTGGAACGTGGCGGGCATGCAAAGGAGAGGGAACTTCACAGGCGCATACTTTCGGATTACTATGACGATTTTACGGGCAAAAGGTGGGATACGCTCGCCGGAAGGCTTGGCGTTACGCCCGAAGAGTGCCGCGATGCCATAGCCGATATTGTGCGGCTTAATCCGCGCCCGGGTGCAGCGCTTGCCGAGGGAGTTGGTGTAAGCCGCCAGCAGATAACTCCTGATTTTCTGCTTGACGTGCAGGACGACGAGGTGTATGTGTCGCTGAACAATGCGCATGTGCCTCAGCTTAAAGTGAGCGAGGAGTATGTGCAGCTGCTCGATGCCCAGGCCTCTGGCGGCAACAGCAGCCAGCGTGCGGCGGCCCAGTTCCTGCGGCAGAAGATTGATGCTGCAAGAAATTTTGTCTCGGCAGTGCAGCAGCGCGAGCACACTATGCTTGCCACCATGCGGGCAATTGCAGGCCTGCAGAAACCGTTCTTTGTGAGTGGAGGCGATGAGGCTCTGCTGAAGCCGATGATTCTTGAAGATATTGCCAAAATTACAGGATACGATATTTCTACAATCTCCCGCGTGGGCAACAGCAAGTATGTGCAGACACCGTGGACTATATATCCGCTGAAGTACTTCTTCAGCGACGGTGTCGTCAAGAGCGACGGCACGCAGCAGTCGGTGTACGAACTTTTCCGCGTGATACGCGAACTCATAGATGGTGAGGACAAGAGCAATCCTTTGACCGACCAGGCACTGCAGCAGATGCTTGGGGAGCAGGGCTACAATGTAGCGCGCCGCACTGTGGCAAAATATCGCGAGCAGCTTGATATTCCTGTAGCGAGGCTGCGCAAGGAGTAGCGTTTGGTGCAACCTGAATTTAAACAGCTTCTAAATAATCAGCAGTATGATAAAGAACCTGCTTTGTATATTAACACTCTTTTTTGCTTCGGCAGGAATATTGGCGCAGGAGAGCTATCCCGCAGTCTTGGAGTGCGAATTTGAAAGTAAAATACTTGGTACAGCCAAGAAGTATTGCATATATCTGCCAGCCGGTTACAGCGATGAGGGCAGACACTTCCCTGTGCTCTATCTTTTGCATGGGCTCACCGATACACATACAGCCTGGCGCGACAGAGGCAATATGGAAGAGATTGCAACAGCCGTGTTCAGCGAGGGCAAGGCGCAGGAGATGATTATTGTCATGCCCGATGCCGGAACAACATACGACGGTTATTTCAATTGCAAGGGGTGGCGGTACGAGGATTATTTCTTTCAGGAGCTTATGCCTCATGTTGAGAACAAGTACCGCATCGTTCCCGACAAGCAGCACCGTGCGATAGCGGGTCTCTCAATGGGTGGCGGCGGCACAGCATGGTATGCCATAAACCACAGCGGCATGTTCTCAAGCGCCTATGCGATGAGTGCGCTTATGGGAATGGTTGAGAACAGCTGGATAAACGCAAATCCCGATGAACGCCGTGCCGTTTTCATGCGCAGCGCCGTGGAAAACAGCAATATTGCGGCTGTGGAAAATGCCACTCCTGAACAGTGCGCGGCAATTGCATCTGTGCGCTGGTTCATTGATGTCGGTGACGATGATTTTCTTTTTGACAACAATATGGACTTCATAAGAGCCATGCGCGGCAAGCGTATCCCATATCAACTGCGTGTGCGCGAAGGCGGCCATACATGGCAATATTGGCAGGATGCGCTCCGCATTGCATTGCCATTCGTTTCTGAGGGCTTCTCAAAATGAATAGTTCTGCCCTGCATGTTTTGTCTTTTTCAAAATAATACCTAAATTTGCAGTATGTGTCAAATTGGGCATATTATGCCTGTGTATGATTGAAAACATAACATCTGAGAGATATGTCAAAACAGAATGTAACAATTGAAGAGGTTAAGGAAGACCTCAGGTATCTGCGTCTGCTGGCGCGCGATTTTCCTACTGTTTCAAGCGTTTCTACAGAAATCATAAACCTTGAGGCAATTCTTCACCTTCCTAAGCCCACTGAGCACTTCCTTGCCGACCTTCATGGCGAGGACGAGGCTTTTCAGCATGTGCTGCGAAATGCATCGGGAAACATCAAGCGTAAAGTGAATGAACTTTTTGGCAACAGCATCACTCCGGCCGAAAAGAAGGACCTCTGTACGCTAATATATTATCCCGAAGAAAAGCTGAAGATTGTAAAGCAGTCGGGCGTTGACTTGGATGAATACTATACCACATCGCTCAACCGCCTTATTGTGGTGTGCCGGGATGTATCTTCAAAATATACCCGCTCAAAGGTGCGCAAGAGCCTCCCGGAGGAGTATGCCTATATCATAGAGGAACTTATGCACGAGTCTAACGACTATCATAACAAGCAGGCCTATTTGTCAGTTATTATACGCACAATCATTGGCACTGGGCGCGCGGGTCATTTTATAACAGCGCTCTGCTATCTTATCCAGCGCCTTATCATTGACCGCCTGCATATTCTTGGCGATATTTTTGACCGCGGCCCGGGCGCTCACCGCATAATGGACGCCCTTTGCGAATATCACCACCTTGATATAACCTGGGGCAATCACGACGTACTGTGGATGGGTGCTGCAGCCGGAAATACATGCTGCATTGCCAGCGTTCTCCGCCTGTCATTGCGCGATGCCAACACAACTACTCTTGAGGACGGATATGCGATAAACATGGTGCCGCTGGCAACATTTGCCATGGAGCAGTATGCCGATGACCCCTGTGAAATATATATACCGCGAGTTGACGAGGAACGCACTAATTTCACCGAAAAGGATGTACGTCTCATAGCGCAGATGCACAAGGCAATCTCTGTCATAGAGTTCAAGCTGTCGGGGCAGATTGCAATGCAGCATCCCGAATGGAATATGATGGACCGCTGCCTGATGGAGTTTATTGACAAGGAGCGCGGAATAATAACAATTGAGGGCCAGGAGTATGAGATGAAGGACAAGCTATGGCCCACGCTCGACCCTGACAATCCTTACGCTCTTACTCCCGAGGAGCAGGATGTCATTGAGCGCCTGCGCCATTCATTTATCCGCAGCGAGCGCTTGCAGAGCCATGTGAACTGTCTGCTGATGCGCGGAGGAATGTATGCTATATACAATTCAAACCTCATGTTCCATGCGGCAGTTCCCATCAACGAGGACGGTTCAATGCGCGAGGTGGTTTTTGACGGCGTGCCAGTGAAGGGCAAGGAACTGCTCAAGAAGGTTGAGCGCATGGCGCGCACTGCATTTGACAATGATGTAGATGAGAGCGTGCGCAGCAAATATGCCGATTTCTTCTGGTATCTGTGGTGCGGTCCCGAGTCTCCGCTCTTTGGAAAGGCCAAGATGGCTACGTTTGAGCGCTATCTGCTCGATGACAAGGAGGTGCAGAAGGAACCCAAAGGCTGGTACTACATACTGCGCGACAATCCTGAAGTATGCGACGGCATTCTTGATGAATTCGGCGTAAAGGGCAGCCACCGCCACATAATCAACGGCCATGTGCCGGTGCGTGTAGGCAAGGGCGAGACACCAATCAAGGCCGATGGCCGCCTTATGGTCATTGACGGCGGTTTCTCCAAGGTGTACCATAACCGCACAGGCATAGCGGGATACACTCTTGTGTACCACAGCCGCGGCTTTGAGCTTGTGCAGCATACACCGTTCACATCTACTGAAGAGGCTATTCTCAACGGAACGGATATTGAGAGCACAACAAAGATTGTAGAAATGGTAGGCGAGCGCGAAAAGGTGCGCGACACAGATATAGGACGCGGCATCATGGTAAAGATTGCCGACCTTGAACGCCTTCTTTACGCCTATCGCAAGGGCGTGATTAAGGAGAGGCCATAATTCTCATAGTAATTAAAGCAAAGAAAGATGAAAGCAATAGTAAGTGTAATAATGGGAAGCACATCCGACCTTCCTGTAATGAAGAAGGCGACAGACTTCCTGAACGAAATGAAAGTTCCCTTTGAGGTTAATGCGCTGTCGGCGCACCGCACCCCCGAGGCAGTAGAGAGTTTCTCAAAGAGCGCCAAGGAGCGTGGCGTTAAGGTTATTATTGCAGCGGCAGGCATGGCAGCACACCTTCCGGGTGTCATTGCTGCAAGCACCACTTTGCCTGTTATTGGCGTGCCCATCAACAGCACTCTCGATGGCATGGATGCACTCCTTGCCATTGTGCAGATGCCTCCCGGCATTCCTGTTGCAACAGTGGGTGTAAATGCGTCGCTCAATGCCGCAATACTTGCAGTTGAGATGCTGTCGCTTGCCGATACAGAACTTGCCGGACGCCTTGCCGCTTACAAGGAGAATTTGAAAAAGAAGATTGAAAAGGCTAACGAGGACCTTAAGGAGCTTCAGTATGAGTACAAGACAAATTGATATTGACCTGTTCAACTATTCGCGCCGTGCAACGGTGGAGGTTAACGTGGGCGGTGTAACTATCGGTTGCACCAGTCCGGTGCGTGTGCAGTCAATGACCAACACAAGCACCATGGACACCGCCGGCAGCGTAGAGCAGGTGCTGCGTATTGTGGAAAAGGGCGGCGAGCTTGTGCGCCTTACCACCCAGGGTAACCGCGAAGCGGTGAACATGGGCGATATAAAGGCGCAGCTGAAGGCGCGCGGCTGCAATGTGCCTCTTGTTGCTGATGTGCATTTCAATGCGGCTGTTGCCGACACTGCTGCCCGTTACGCCGACAAGGTGCGCGTGAACCCCGGCAACTATGTCGATTCGGCGCGCACATTCAAGCATATTGACTACACCGATGAGGAGTATGCCGATGAACTGGCGCGTTTGCGCGAGCGCTTTGTGGCATTCCTGAATATATGCAAGGCCGAAGGCAGGGCTGTGCGCGTAGGCGTAAATCATGGCTCGCTGAGCGACCGCATAATGAGCCGTTACGGCGACACCCCTTCGGGAGTGGTTGAGTCCTGCATGGAGTTCCTGCGCATCTGCCGCGACGAGGATTTCAGCAATGTTGTAGTCTCAATCAAGACCAGCAACACTTCAATGATGGTTACAACAGTGCGCCGCCTTGTAAGGGTTATGGCCGAGGAGGGCATTGCCTATCCTCTGCACCTTGGCGTTACCGAGGCCGGCGATGCTGAGGACGGACGCATAAAGAGCGCTGTGGGCATTGGCGCGCTGCTTGCCGATGGCATTGGCGATACTCTGCGCGTGTCGCTTGCCGAAGCGCCTGAAAATGAGATTCCGGTAGCAAGGGAACTTGCTGAATATGTTGCTTTGCGCAAGAATGCTCCCGCCATTGAAGGAACGGTGGCCACCGGGTTTAATTACGAAGAGCCTGTGCGCCGCAAGACGCGCGAGTTTGGTATAATTGGCGGAAGCAATGTCCCGGTGGTGGTGGGCGGCGAGGTTGAGGACAAGGACCTTACTCCTGATATTGCTGCCGGCCTTGTGCCTCTTGTGACCTTGGAGAATGCCAGGGACACGAGATTCATTGCCGTTACATACAGCGACCTTACAGCAGAGAACATTGCAAAAATAAGGCAGCTCAAGGATATTGCCCTTGTTGTTTCATCGCAGCATGTGAATGCAGTTGGGGAACTGCGCGCTTTGGTGCACCGCCTGATGATTGAGGGCATTGAAGCTCCTGTAATTGTCCGCCGCTCATATAACGAGGCAACTGTTGAGTCGCTTCGCATAAAGGCTGCCGCCGACTTAGGCGTTCTTCTCATCGACGGTCTTGCCGATGGCCTTTGGCTTGAGAATCCTGTTGGTACTGCTGCCCAGCTCAATTCAATAATGTTCGGTATACTCCAGGCAACGCGTGCGCGAATCAGCAAGACAGAATATATAGCCTGTCCCGGTTGCGGACGCACGATGTACGACCTTCAGGGCACTCTGGCACGCATCAAGGCTGCCACAGGTCACTTGAAAGGATTGAAGATTGGCGTCATGGGCTGTATTGTGAACGGTCCGGGCGAGATGGCCGATGCCGATTACGGTTATGTTGGTGCAGCGCGGGGAAAGGTTTCGCTCTACCGCCAAAAGGAGTGCGTTGAGAAGAATATCCCCGAGGATGAGGCTATTGAGAGGCTCTTGCAGCTTATTGAGAGCGACAGAAAGCAGAAAAAAGATGACTAAAGTGTCATCTTTTTATTCATCTACACAAAAATCAGGCTGCTAAAAATTACTTTTTAGTCAGCCTTTTTTTTTGTTCTTCCCCTGAACATTATTGCAGCCTTCTCGGTTATAATTATAATATGCAGTTGCAACTGCATTTATAATTAAACTGACATACAATAGTGGATGCTGCAAAATTTAGGAGAGACCTGCTTGAGGTTCAGTCGGAGCTGCAACGCTTCGCGTACAAACTGACGGCAGACAAGGAAGAGGCGAATGATTTGTTGCAGGAGACCTCACTTAAAGCGTTAGGCAATATGGACAAGTATACCCCCGACACGAACTTCAAAGGGTGGATATATACCATAATGCGCAATATCTTTATCAATAATTACCGCAAGGAGGTGCGTGACCAGACTTTTGTCGACCACACCGACAATCTGTTCCACATTAACCAGCCTCGCGAACTGGAGAACTACACCACGGAGAACAACTACGACAGCAAGGAGATTTACCGTGTTGTCCACAGTATGCCGCGCGACTACCGTATTCCGTTCCTCATGCATATTTCCGGGTTCAAGTACCGCGAGATTGCCGACCGCCTGGGGCTTCCTCTCGGAACTGTGAAAAGCAGGATATTCTTTACAAGGCAGCAGTTGCAGAAACTGCTGAAGGATTACCGTTAGAGCAGCTGCATCAGATATTCGCAATTCTCATTATGTCGGCAAATACGCCGGCAGCGGTTACGCTTGCACCAGCTCCGTAGCCCTGAATGAGCATAGGATACTCTTTGTAGCGTTCTGTTGTCAGGAGGACAATGTTGTTGCTTCCCTCAAGATGATAGAACGGATGGCGCTCGTCTACCTTGCTTAGCGCCACGCTTCCCTTGCCCTTCTCATATTTTGCAATAAAGCGCCAATGTTTCTTTTCGGCTGCCAGCTGTTTGCGGTCGTTCTCAAACTGCTCGTCCAACTGAGGCAGTTTTGCCCAGAAGTTGTCCAATGTCCCGTCAAAGAGTTCCTGCGGAATGAAGAGGCTTGCCTCAACATCCTCCTGCTCAATTGAGTACCCGGCTTCGCGCGCCAAAATAACAAGCTTGCGTATAACGTCCTTGCCGCAGAGGTCTATGCGCGGGTCGGGTTCGCTGTAGCCCTTCTCCTGTGCCAGGCGCACTGCTTCGCTAAGCGGAATGTCGCGGCTGAGGACATTGAAAATAAAGTTCAGCGTGCCGCTCAGCACGGCCTCAATTTTCAGAATCTTGTCGCCGCTGTTTATCAGGTCGTTAATTGTATTTATGATAGGCAGCCCTGCGCCTACATTGGTTTCAAACAGGAACTTGATGTTGCGCTGGCGGGCAATGTGCTTGAGGTTGCTGTATGTTGCATAGTCGCTTGATGCGGCAATCTTGTTTGCTGCAACAACATTTATATTATGCTCAAGCAGGTCGGCGTATAGCGAGGCAACTTCACCGTTGGCTGTGCAGTCTACAAATACGGAGTTGTATATGTTCATCTTTATGATTTCGTCGCGCAATGAGTAAATATCGCTGTCGGCGCTGCTGTTGAGCGCTGCGCGGTAATTGCTCAGGTCTACGCCCTCGCGGTCAAAGATTGCGTGTCGGCTGTTGGCAATGCCCACAATATTTATTTTGAGTCCATGCTCCTTTTTCAGTTTCTCCTGCTGCGATGCTATCTGTTCAATGAGGCTGCTGCCTACAGTGCCTATTCCGCAAACAAAAAGGTTAAGCACCTTATATTCCGACAGGAAGAACGAATCGTGAATAACATTGAGTGTCTTGCGCAGCAGCTCCGATTTTATTACAAACGAAATGTTAGTCTCCTGTCCGCCTTGTGCGCATGAAATCACGTTTATACCGTTGCGTCCGAGCGTCTGGAATAGCTTTCCAATGATACCGGCATTATGCCTCATATTCTCGCCCACGATAGCAACGGTTGAGAGGCCGCCTGTTGCGCGCACGCTCTCCATGAGACCCATTGAAATCTCCCTCTCGAACTCCTTGTTCAGTACCTCGCAGGCCTTTTCAGCGTCAACATGGCGCAAACCGAGCGAGGTGCTGTTTTCCGATGATGCCTGTGCCACAAGGAACACGCTGATGTCGGCGTTGGCAAGAGCGCGGAATATGCGCTGGTTCACACCTACAACGCCCACCATGCCAAGTCCCTGAACGGTCAGGAGGTCGGTGTCGTTGATGCTTGATATACCCTTGATAAGCCGTCCTTCGGCCTCGCTGTGGTTGTCAATAACAGTGCCGGCGCCATCGGGGCTGAAGGTGTTCTTTATCTTTATTGGGATATTGGCCTTGAATACAGGGTATATTGTAGGCGGGTAAACAACCTTTGCGCCGAAGTTGCATAGCTCTGTGGCCTCTACATAGCTCAAATGTCCAATTGTGTAGGCATTGTTGATTACACGCGGGTCGGCTGTCATGAAACCGTCCACGTCGGTCCATATTTCAAGGCAGTCAGCGTTCAGTGTGGCAGCAATTATTGCTGCAGTGTAGTCGCTACCTCCTCGTCCCAGGTTGGTAATCTCCTCGCTTTCCTTATCCTGCGCAATGAATCCGGGAACAACTATTATCTGTTCCGCGCTGTTGTCAAAGTGGCTGTGTATAAGCCTGTCTGTAACCTCATCGGCGAGTATGTATTTTTTATGCTTGGTCTCTGTTTTTATGAAGTTGCGCGCATTGAAGCGTACAGCTCCCTCAATGAGCGCTGTTACAATGCGGCTCGATATTCTTTCGCCGTAGCTCACTATTGTGGCCTCTGACTTTGGGGTTATGTTGTTTATGAGCGCAAGGCCCTGATATATGTTGTTCAGTTCATTCAGCAGAATATCCACCTCCTGCAGCAGTGCTGTACGTTTTGCGCTATCGGAGATAATATTTTCAATGAGGCTGTGGTGGCGCTCCACAATTTCCTGGAACTCGCTGTTGAATTCGGCATCGCCGTTTACAGCCATGCTTGCAGTCTTTATGAGCTTGTCGGTAATTCCGCCTAAAGCCGATACCACCACAATTACACGCTCCTTTGCTGCCGCTGCTTCAACAATGCCTTTCAGGTTCAATATGCTGTTTACGGAACCTACTGATGTTCCGCCGAATTTCATTACTTTCATCGCTCTCTTTTCGGGTGCAGTTTCTGGTTACACTGCAATGGAGTGCAAATTTAAAGAAATTGCATAAATGGAGCAACAACCGGTATGAAAAATCATCTTTTTTGTGTAAGTTTGCGAATTGAATCCGTTGCCGGCAATGCTGCGGCGTTGCTGTACAGATATAGTAAATATTTAAACAGTTGCTTATGAAGGAGCAGAAACATAGCTTCAAGTCGTGGTTCTTTGCAACCCGGCCGTGGTCATTTCCGGCGTCGGCAATGCCGGTGCTTGTAACGCTTGCCTATCTTGGCTGGCTTGGTGTGGATGTCAATTGGGGCATAGGCCTTTGGGCGCTCGTCAATGTGGTAGTTTTTCATGCCGCTGCAAATTGCTGGAGCGATTACCTTGATTATGTAAAAGGTGTCGACCGCGAGGATACTATCGGCGGCCTTTCCATAACCAGCGGAGAGTTTCAGGCAGCAGAAATAAAGAAGCTCTCGCTCAGCCTGCTTGCGGTGGCTGCGGCATCGGGCATAGCCTTGCTTCTTGCAACCGGGTGGCCCACGCTGCTGCTTGGCCTGGCCGGCTGTGCGCTCATTCTCTTTTATCCGTGGCTCAAGTACCACGCGCTTGGCGATGTTGACATATTCCTTACCTATTCGGTACTGCCTATTCTCGGAACGTCGTATGTGGCAACAGGAGAGTTCCTTCTTGATGCATTATGGCTCGCATTGCCAATTGGGCTTATTACGGTAGGCATTCTGCACTCCAATAATACGCGCGACATTGAGCACGACAAGCGTGCAGGAATCTGTACTTTTGCAATGCTGATTGGCAAGGAGGCGTCGGCATCGGTTTACGCCTTTGAAGTGCTTCTGCCGTATGCGTGGATTGTTGCAGGAGCGTGCTTTGGCGTGTTTCCATGGTGGTCGCTAATTGTGCTGCCTACTGTAAAGATAGCGCTGGGCAATGTGCGCAGCGCGTTTAAATACCCCAAAGAGGGCTTTGAGGCTTTAGTGGGGGTTGATGAAAAGACTGCGCAGCTGCAGCTCGCTTTCAGCCTTCTGCTCACAGTTTCACTGTTTATTGATAAGCTGCTGTCATGAAGAAAGTGCTCTTTACCATTCTGCTTGCCGCCCTGCTGTGGACTGTAATGCTCAGCCCGCTCACTGCGCCGCATATAAATTTCTGGTGGATGATGACCGGGTCGGCATGCGTGCTTTCTCTTTTTGCCACCCTCTTTTATCCCGAATGGCGGAAAAAGGTGCATTTGACACCGGCGGACATTCTCCTTGGCATAGCTATTGCTGTGGCGCTGTGGTGTGTCTTTTGGGTGGGCGACAAACTCTCGCAGCTGATGTTCGGCTTTGCACGTCCTCAGGTAGATAGCATATACGGCCTGAAGGATGGCGAATCGGCGTTGCTCCTGTCGTTCCTTATGCTTTTTCTAATAGGCCCTGCCGAGGAGATTTTCTGGCGCGGATATGTGCAGCAGAGCTTTACAAAAAAGTGGGGCGCTAACATTGGCTTTGCTGTGGCAACGGCTGCATACACTCTTGTGCATTTGGCCTCCCTTAATTTTATGCTTATAATGGCCGCGCTTGTGGCCGGCGCTGCATGGGGCTTGCTTTACCGCTTGTTCCCCGAAAGGTTTGCGGCAATAATAATTTCCCATGCACTTTGGGATACGGCGGTGTTTATATGGTTTCCGATAATGTAAAAGCCTCACCCAAACCCTCCCCCATAATGGGAGGAGTTGAAAGTGTTTTACAAATTTAAGCAGTCTCTTGATATGGCAAAGGAAAAAACGATATTCTTGTGTAATGATTGCGGCTACGAGTCGCCAAAGTGGGCAGGAAAGTGTCCTGTGTGCGGAGCGTGGAACAGTTTTGTTGAGAAGGTTGTGAGGAGTGCTCCCTCTTCGCGCCCAGTATCGCCAATGGGGGAGCGTCAGCTCGCGCAGCCGCAGCTTATTGACGATGTGGCAGCCGATGCGCAGCCCCGCATGGACATGGGCGACGGCGAACTGAACCGTGTGCTTGGCGGCGGCCTTGTGCCGGGTTCTCTTGTACTTCTTGGCGGCGAACCGGGAATTGGAAAATCAACCCTTGTGCTGCAGACAATTCTTGGCATGCCGCAGCGCAAGGTGCTTTATGTGTCGGGCGAGGAGAGTGTTCAGCAGATAAAGCTCCGCGCCGACAGAATTGCGCATGAACGCGGAAATTGCCATATTGTGTGCGAAACCTCCCTTGAAACAGTGTTTGCACATATCAAGAACCTTTCGCCCGAACTTTTGGTGGTAGACTCAATTCAGACAATGTGCAGCGAGGCTGTAGAATCCTCTCCCGGCAGCATGGCGCAGGTGAGGGAGTGTACAGCAATGCTTCTGAAGTTTGCCAAAGAGAACAATGTGCCCGTTATACTTATAGGCCACATAACCAAGGACGGCGCAATTGCCGGCCCTAAAATCCTTGAGCACATTGTAGATGTTGTAATACAGTTTGAGGGCGACCAGCACCATCTTTACCGCGTGCTGCGCTCAATAAAGAACCGCTTTGGCAGCACAGCCGAACTTGGTATATATGAGATGCGCCGCGAGGGGCTCAGGCAGGTCACTAATCCTTCGGAACTGCTTCTTAGCGACCGCCATTGCGGAATGAGCGGTATTGCAATCGCTTCGGCAATAGAGGGTGTCAGTCCCTTCCTCATAGAGACCCAGGCGCTTGTGAGCACTGCGGCATACGGCACTCCTCAGCGTTCGGCAACAGGATTTGATATTCGCCGCATGAACATGCTGCTTGCTGTGCTTGAGAAGCGCGTTGGCTTCAAGCTGGCGCAAAAGGATGTCTACCTGAACATTGCCGGCGGCCTCAGGGTAAACGACCCGGCCATTGACCTTTCGGTTATAAGCGCAATCCTGTCGAGCAACATGGATGTTGAGATAGAGCCAACGCTCTGTATGGCCGGCGAGGTAGGGCTTTCGGGCGAGATACGCCCAGTCAACCGCATTGAGCAGCGCATTGCCGAGGCTGCCAAGCTCGGTTTTAAGCAGATAATAGTCCCAAAGAGCAATACAAAGCGTCTCGATGTCTCCCGCTTCGGAATAGAGGTTCTGCCGGTAAGCAAGGTAGAGGAGGCTTTCCGCCTGATATTCGGATAGCATTGAGAAACTGTTTCACCTTTCCGTTTTCACCTTTCCGTATTCACTTTTCCGTTTTCACCTTTCCGTTTTCACCTTAATTATGATACACGAATTCCAGATAAGAGTATTGCCGCACGAGGCGGCGAGCGAGCAGTCACTTACGCGCTTCATTTCGCGCGAGAAGGGCATGGACGAGCGCACAATAACAGCAGTGCGTGTGTTGCGCCGCAGCATTGATGCCCGCCAGCGTACAATCTTTGTTAATCTCGCCGTGCGTGTCTTTGTAAATGAAATGCCGCGTACGGAGGAGTATGTGAGCCGCGAGTATGGCAATGTTGAGGGCTGCAGGCCGGTTATTGTCGTGGGCGCCGGTCCGGCAGGATTGTTTGCAGCGCTTAAACTTATAGAATGCGGCTTGCGCCCCATCGTTGTGGAGCGCGGACGCGATGTGCGTTCACGCAAGGTTGACCTTGCCTCCATTGCACGCACCCACACGGTTGACCCTGAATCGAACTACTGCTTTGGCGAGGGCGGTGCGGGAGCTTATTCCGACGGAAAGCTCTATACCCGCAGCAAAAAGCGCGGAAGCATTGAGGGGGTGCTGAATATATTCTGCCAGCATGGCGCGAGCGCATCAATTCTTGCCGACGCTCATCCGCACATAGGCACTGATAAGCTGCCGCGTGTAATTGAGAACATCCGCAACAGAATAGTGGAATGCGGCGGTGAGGTGCACTTCTCAACAAGAATGGAAGAACTGCTGATAAAGAATAACAAGGTTTGCGGAATACGCACCGGCAACGGCGAAATTCATGCCGATGCTGTTATTTTGGCAACAGGCCATTCGGCAAAGGATGTCTACCGCTATTTGAACAGCAGCAACATTGCCATTGAGGCAAAGGGATTTGCTGTAGGCGTGCGCCTTGAACATCCCTCGGCGCTCATTGACCAAATACAGTACCATTCGCCCAAAGGACGCGGAAAGTATCTCCCTGCTGCCGAATACAGCTTCACAACGCAGGTCAATGGCCGTGGTGTCTACAGTTTCTGCATGTGCCCCGGCGGCGTTGTGATTCCCTCGGCCTCTGCGCCCGGTGAACTGCTTGTGAACGGCATGTCGCCCTCGCACCGTGGCGGTGCATGGAGCAATTCGGGAATGGTGGTGCAGATTAACCCTGAGGATGTGCTGCTGCCCGAAATGAGTGTCGATTGCGAGGATGTACCCTCTGTGCCCGATGATTCACCGCTCAGAGTAATGAATTTCCAGGAGCGCCTTGAGCGTCTTTGCTGGGTAATGGGTAACCGCAAGCAGACAGCCCCTGCCCAGCGCATGACCGATTTTGTGCGGGGAAGGCTAAGCTACGACCTTCCGCGCAGTTCCTACGCTCCCGGTCTAATCTCATCGCCAATGCACTTTTGGCTGCCAAAATTTATTTCATCGCGTCTGCAGCGCGGTTTTGAGCAGTTCGGGCGCATGTCGCACGGTTTCCTCACTGGTGAGGCGGCGTTGATAGGCGTTGAAACCCGCACCTCTTCGCCTGTACGCATTCTGCGCAGCAGCGATACACTGCAGCATGTTGGCATTCAGGGTCTTTTTCCATGCGGCGAAGGCGCAGGCTATGCGGGCGGCATTGTTTCGGCCGCTGTCGATGGAGAGAGATGCGCGCAGTCGGCTTGCGAATACATGAATGGCATTTGATGAAATGTATGTACATAATATTCTAAAATTAGCGCTGGCGAATTCGCCAGCGCTAATTTTAGAAGCTCTTTATAAAACAGTTTCTTATTCTTCAATCCAGCTGCTCAGCAGTTCAATGCTGCTCTCGGGCTTAATCTCCACTCCTCTTGCTTTTGCCGGTATCAGAATGCTTTCGCCCTGCTTTATGCTTACACAGTTGCCGCTCTCATCGGTCACGGTGCCACTGCCCTTTGTGCATATAAGCACCACAAAGGAATCAAGTTCGGCAAGGTTCATGCTGTAGGGTTTTGTCAACCGGTAGAGCGATGTTGTAAAGTAACGGCACGATGCCAGCAGCACCGGCGTGTCATCTTTTGCGTCGTAGTAAGTGCGGTAGTCGGGCAGCACAGTGTAGTCGATGGCAGCCTTGCTCAGTTCGGTGTGCAGTTCGCGCGGATTGCCATTGTCATCGCAGCGGTTGAAGTCGTAAATTCTGTAGGTAATATTCGATGTCTGCTGTATCTCTGCAATGAAAGCGCCTGCACCTATTGAGTGTATGCGTCCGGCTGGCAGAAAGAATACATCGCCCGCATGAATGTCGTACTCCTTTAAAAGGCCGGTTATTGTGTTATCGGCAATGCTCGCCTCGTACTCTTCGGGAGTAACCTGCTTTGCGAATCCCGAGCGAAGGCGCGACCCCGGTTCGGCATCCACTACATACCACATCTCAGTCTTGCCCTTTGACTGGTGGCGCTCCCATGCCTGCTTGTCATTGGGATGCACCTGAATTGAAAGGTCCTGGCGTGCATCAATAAACTTTATCAGCAGCGGAAACTCCTTGCCAAAGCGCTCATAGTTGCTCTGGCCCAGCAGCGCTTCCTTGTCTCGTGCAATAAGTTCGGGCAGTTTCATGCCTGCATCAGGCCCTTCGGCCACAACCGACTCGTTATCCTTTACACCTGAGATTTCCCAACTCTCTCCAACTGACTTCTTCTCCAATTGCAATCCTTTGTAGGGAATAATTCTCTCTCCGCCCCAAAGCATTGACTTAAGTATTGGCTTGAATTTATACATATTATAAATAATAAAGGGGAGTTTCCTGAACTCCATGATGAATTTTCAGCATAAAAGTAGCGCATTCCCGGTTAAATATCAACGTGTCGGGCAAGAAATAATGTTAATGAAGGTTAAAATAGGGGGGGGGTAAAAAAAGTCCCGTTATAAAATTGTTGTAAATAAATTTTTATTACTTTCGCGCAATGGTAATTCGTAATCTTATGAATAGAACTCTGCTTACACTATTTTTGCTCTTCTGTACTGTTGCCGTTTCGGCGCAGAATATAACAGGCCGTGTGGAAAGCCGCGAAGGCGGTGCTGTTGCCGATGCCAATGTTGTGCTGCTGAGCAAGGATTCTCTCCTTTTGGATGTTATGGTGACCGATGCTCAGGGAAAATTCTCATTTGAGCATAAAGCCGATACCTTCCGTTTGGTTGTCCACCATTTGGCATTCCGTCCTCGCGAGGTTGCATGCACTTCAGGCAATGCCGGATGCATACTCCTTGAACCCATTGATGTTGCTCTGGGCGACATTGTTGTCAAGGGCGAGCGTCCGCTTGTCAAGGTTGAAGATGGCAAGCTTTCATACGACCTCCGGCATCTTGTGAAAGACAAGGTGGCAAACAACACCTACGAGGCGCTTGCAAAACTTCCCGGTGTGAGCGAGGACAATGGCAAGCTCACCCTTGTAGGAGCAAGCTCGCTCTCAGTGATAATTAACGGCAAGCCCACCACAATGACTGCGGAGCAGTTCAACTTCCTGCTCAAGACAACCCCTGTTGACAGGGTGGAGAAGGTTGAGGTTATGTACAGCGCCCCGCCTGAATACCATGTGCGCGGAGCGGCAATAAATGTTGTGCTGAAAAAGGACACCCAATACTCCTTGCAGGGTGAGGTGGGCGGCACTTACAGAAACAAGTTCTACAGCGAGGGCGAGGCTCATGCCTTTCTGCGTGTAACCAGTCCCAAGCATGCTTTTGATATAATGTACAGTGCCGACCGTGTATCGGACGTTCAGGACATTGACATGGTGTCATTGCATACATTGAATGGAGTGGTGCACGACATTCGCCAGCTTCAGAAAATACGCAACACAGCGTGGGTTCACAACACGCGCGCCTCATACGAATATAATTCAGGCAAGAATAACATTGCAGCATCGTACAGCAGGCTCTACAGGCACGACCATGAAGGCTTCTCCCATTCCTCGGGAAACTTCCAGGTATCCGACAACCATAAGAAGGTCAACAGCGACGATATGCACAACTTCTCCCTCAGTGCGAAATTGGGCATAGGCCTTTCTGCCGGCGCCGATTATACCATGTATAAGAATACAGCAACTCAAAACATGAACGTAAGCTACCTCAGCGGCAGCGAGCTTCAGATGGAGCAGGATGCGGGCCAGAAGGTAAGGGCATTCAATGCATACGCCGACCAGAAGCATGCCTTTGGCAAAGGGTGGACTTTGGGCTATGGCCTCTCATACCGCAACAGCGAAAGCGAGGACTATCAGATATATTCGGCCGAAAGCACACTCAAGGGCAGCGATGTAAATTCATCGCTCTCGGAACATACCGCCATTGGCTACCTATCTGTGGGCAAACAGTCCATGATGGGCCTTTCGTTCTCACTGTCGGCCTCGTTGGAATATTACAGAGTAAATGGCAGAGAGCGCTGGACGCTCTATCCGCAAGGCTCGCTCACTTTCATGCGTAACCCTAACCATATATGGCAGGGAACGCTCAATGTGCAGACACTCTATCCCTCGTACTGGCAGATGCAGGAAGGCGTGTCATACATTGACGGATATGCCGAACTTCATAACACTCCCGGTCTTGAACCCTCAAAGCTATACTCCTTTAATGCAAACTACATATTCAAGCAAAAGTATGTCTTTGGCGCTTTCATGAACTACGTCAACAAGATGTTTGCCCAAACAATGTATCAGTGCTCCGACAGGCTCGCGCTCATTTACCAGACCCACAACTGGGACTACATTTCACAGTCAGGAGTGCTGGCGGTTATTCCCTGCTCGCCGGTGGAGTGGTTTAATACGCGCGCCATGTTAATGGGTATACATGTAGCGCAGCGCTGTGACAATTTCTTTGACATAGGCTTTAAGGACAGAAGCATCATTGGAGTCTTTTCTCTCGACAACACCTTTAAGGTGGGTAAGGACCTTTCATTTGAACTCAACGGATTTGTGCAGACACCTGCAACGCAAGGAACTTTTAAAATGGAGACTATGTGGAGGGTGTCAGCCGGAGCAAAATGGAATTTTGCAAAGGGGAAAGGCACGCTCAGCTGCTTCTACAACGATATTTTCAACTCAACCATTGGCGACATGAAGATGAATTACAAAGGGCAGAATCTGCTTAACAGGAACGATTTTCATTCACGCAACTTCACTCTCTCCGTTGCCTACCGTTTTGGCGGATACAAGCAGAAGGAGAGCAAGGAGGTTGACACTTCTCGCTTTGGGCATTGATAGAACAGAGTGCAGATAATAGAGTACAGATAACAGATAACAGAGAACAGAGAACAGAGAACAGATAACAGAGAAAGTTGCGAGTAAGCGAGTGCAGAGAAAAAGTTTACTTTTACTATGCCGAGCGAGAGCAACTTGGGCAAAGCCAACAGAGAACAGAACTGTTTCCCGTTTTGACAACACTGTCTAATCGCAACCCGCACGGCACAAACTACGTCTGTGCTTCGTGCGACTAATTGCTGCCAGCGTTGTCTAAGCTTCGCCTCCGGCTCAGTTTTCCGTTCTCCGTTATGGGGTAATAACAAAGCAAGGGAAGCGGTAATGCTTCCCTTGCTTGTTAATTGTATATAGCAGTTCTATGAACCACTGCGTGTCTGAGCTGCGCTCGTGTGCTAATTTGTGGAAAATTATTTCCACGATGCCACTGCGTGTCTCCGCTGCGCTCGTGTGTCAATTTGCGGAAAATTATTTCCACGATGCCACTGCGTGTCTCCGCTACGCTCGTGTGCTAATTTGCGGAAAATTATTTCCACAAATTACCCCACTCGCCGCGGCGGCCGCCGTCAAGCTGAACGCCTTTGTCACTTGTGTTTACAGCATTTTCATTGCTGCTGTCTACGTTCAATGAAGCTGTAAGCATCAGCTGCTCTGCCTCTACGTTTACCTCTGCTGCAAGAGGTGAAATATATGTCTTCTTCATGTTATTATTATTTCTAACTGTTATTGTTACATGTCATATTTGCAATGTCATTGCTCCTTGCGTCAAGATGACATAATCTGGTTGTTTTGCAAGGGCGGGCGAAACCCGCCCTTGCTATTTTTGGTCAATTACTTAACCAAAACCTTGCGGCCACCTACAATGTAGATGCCAGGAGCAGTGATGCTGTTCACCTTGCGGCCGGTGAGGTCGAAGATTGCTTTCGCATTTCCGTTCTCACCTTTCACATTCTCAATGCCAGTTGTGCCCTCGCCAAAGCGGAAGCTGTAGCATGCTACGTTAGAAGCACCGGCAACTGCAGGCAAGTAAGCCTTGTTTGCGTTGTTCTTGAAGTGGGTTTCGCCGGTTGCACCAGTACCGTCAACATTGAGGATTGTCTTGTAAAGGCCAATGCCGTTATTGCCATTAGCAAGAACATAAGCAGCGCCTGCAACATAACTGTCAATTGTTGAACCCTGGAGCTTGTTGTTTGTCCAGTCTGATTCAGCCTCTGCAAGAATGTTGAGTGTTACAGTTGCTTCGCCATCAGTTGCGAGGATTGCACCCTTATTTGCAGGGATGTCACTCTTTTCTGTCAGGGTTACATATGTATCATTTGTGCTCTCTACTGCGTATGCTGTTGCGCCTTCAACGCTAACTGCAAATGGCAAGTAAAGCGATGCAAATTCGTTTACAGAGATCTCAATGTCGTTTGCAGGAATAATGTTCCAAGTTGCATTTGTTTCGCCACTCCAGTAGTTGATTGCTCCAGAACCCTCTGTACGCATTGGCTGACCGTCGCCTTTGATGATTACATTTGCTGAATTGTTGATAACTACGGCGAAGTTAGAACCGCCATCAACAATAGATGATGCACCGCTGCCATTTGCTGAAGCATCCTCCAACTGAACATTCTTGCCCAAGTTAGGAACCTGGAGCTTGATGTTCTCACCATCCTGAACAAACTGGAGAACATGCTTAATACCCAGTTTTTCAACATCCTCAGTTGCAAATTTGCCGTTGGCGTTGTATGAAGCATACTTGCCGGTACTTACCTGCTTAACGAAGTAGTATCCAGGAGCAAACTGAATTTTTGATGTAGCGTTTGCGTTCTCAAACTCAGTTGTTCCAGCCAATGTGTTAACAGCGTTGATTGACGCTTCAAGTGTAGAAGGATAACCGCCAACATAACCAATTGTTGCCAATGCTGCCTCTTTCCAGTCATTGATAATTATAGTCTCTACAGTTGCAATAGCATCAGCATTTACTGTTTCTCCGGTTTTGTCAAGGTAGAATTTACAACCATTGTCTACTCCATATTCTGTACGTACGCAGTCTGCGCCCCAACCTGGAGAGAAGGAAAGGTATTTGTTGTTTGATTCAAACTGAATCTCGCAAAGATTGTTTTCAATTTCAATGATATTCAAGGCTGTGGGAGAATTTGTAAACTGAACAACACCGTCAGCGCTGATAAACTGCTTTTTCTCCACATTGTAGATATACTTCTTGCCGTTGCGTACAGCCATAGCCCACTCTTTGTAAACACCTTCGTCTGCTATTCCAGGATGATACTTCACTTGATTAGCATCAATGTATGGTGTTTCAGCAAGGTAAACCTGGGTATCGCTTCCCTTACCCTCAACGGTAGAGTAAACCATGTATCCGCGAGTATCCTCAACACACTTTACAGTAAATATCTCGTTTGCGCTCAAAGTTACCTTTTCGCCACTTGTCTTAACGGTGTTGATGGCTGTTTTTATTGCCTCAAGGTTTTGTGCTGTCTGGCTTGCATTGTATGTGTTCAAAGCATTCTGCAAACCGGCAACAGTTGCTGTTGTGTATGCACCTACTCTAGTGTCGCTTGCACCGTCAATAATAGACTGCGCCTCAGCAAGAGTAACGCCAACATTCAGTCTCTCCTCAATAACTGCAGTGAGCTCTGCACTCAAGTCACCAACCTCGATTATAAGGTATACGTTACCTGGGTCGGTGAGGTCGTTATAACCACCGTTCCAGTTTACAACACCGTGGCAGCCTCCTGTAGCAGCGCAGTTGAGAGCGCCTGTTCCGTTTGTAGAGATAACAAAGTTGTGTATTGCGTTTTGTGAAGCGCGGAACTCTATGTCGTTTGTAGGCATCTCCACAAGAGGAATTGCACCATTGTTGTTGTCGTTATTACCTATGAATTTCTTAGCGGCAATGTTGAACATGTAGTAATTGTCCTGGAATTTGTAAACAGCAAACTGGAAGTTTTCAGTTGTGCTTGAATAGTCCATTGGGTGACCGCTGCCGTATGTTGAAGAAAGGTTGTCGGGAGCAACGGTGTGATAGAGCAGGTAGTGAGCGCCTCTGCCAGACTTGAATGTATAAACCTTGCTGTTGCTCAGCTGGCTTAACGCAGTAATGGCAACTTGTGTGTATGGAATCTCGTCATACTCTGTCAATGTCCACAAGGAGCATGCGTTGGTTGCAGCAGGACCGCTGGTTCCGTGTGAAGCAATCTTAAGACCTTCACATGTGCCGTCGCTGCTAGTTCCATTATTGTTCAGGAACACGCCTGCAGTGCCGTTAACCCCAAAATAGACAGCATCAGCAGTATGATCGGGGATACCCAATATCCAAGCAGTCTTGGTGTCGGCAGCTGTAACATTTGAACCATTACTATTCAGGTACTTTCCTGAAACAACACTCTTAATGTAGTAACCGTTTTCAACACCATCGGCAACCTCAAACTGGAAGCATGTAGCGGTTAATGAACGTCCGTTGATTACAGTACCGTTGTCATTGATGAAAGTACCATGGTCTGTGGCTTTACACGAAAGTGTGTAATACTTTGCAGGGTTGATTGCTCTAACAACCGTCTGCGCCATCGCTGTGGTAGCCATGACTACCATCAACGAAAGGATTAAAGTAAATCTTTTCATTTGAAATTAGTATTAAATTAGTTAAAAGGTTATTGCGTGAGCAGGGCACTCGTTTTGAGTGCATATACTTTGCGCTGCAAATTTATGAAAAAATAATAAACTAGAATCAGTTTTTTTCGCTTTTTTGATGAAATGTGGTAAAATTAACACAAAAATACGGCAAACCGCTAAAACAACAAGCTGAATTCTTCTGCGACATTGGAAACGTTTTGGAAGAATAATATATATAAAAAGAAGATGACTAAAAAGTGTATTTTTGCGTTACGCTTGCCTTAAAAATCCTCATTTACGTCAGTAAACTGCGGTTTTTAAGTCTTCGCAAGCCTTAAACTACATCTTTTTATTCATCTCCCACAAAGCGAGGGTGACTTCTGGGTCACCCTCGCCTGCTTTTAAAGTATTTGCCAATTACTTTACCAATACCTTTTTACCTCTTATAATATATATGTTGCCCTTTTGGGTTTCGAGCACCTTGCGGCCGTGGAGGTCGTAGATTGAATTGTCGCCGTTCCAGTTCTCGTTCTCCACTATGCTTTCAATTGATGTTGCTGTCTCTCCGTCGGCCTCAATGTATTCAACATTGTCGCGCTCAAGTGAGAAGCGGTCAATTGCCATACATGCCAGTCCGGTCATGTTTACAAGCAAACCAAGGCTTACTTCGCTCTCCTGCTCAAGTGTGAACTCAATGCTGTTGTCCATTGCATTGCCCTTTGCGGCCATTTTCTTGTATGCAATGGCATCGTCAATTTTGGCATTGTCAGGTAGGCCTGTGCCGAGGTCGGCAATTACATAGCTGTTGTCGCACTGTCCCTCCCATGTTGTGTGGTAGCTTGCGGTGAACTTGTAGTTTCCGGCCGGCAGTGTAACTGTTTGGTAAACCTTGTGGTTGTTGAGCGAGCTGCTGAACCCGTCCCATGTTGTTGTAAAGGTCATGCAGTACGATTTCTCTGCATCAACGTGAGCTCCGGTGGTGACGCTGCCATTTACAACCGCATTTTCAATGGTCCATTCAGCGAGCTTGTAGAAGCGGTTGGCAACGCTTGTGTTTACCTTTGTGCTTGCATCGTGGTTGAACTCGCTGCGGTAGTTGCTGAGGTACTTTTTGCTTACCTCGCCATTTTCAATGCTTGGGTCGGTATTCAGGCAGAATACGCCTCTTGACAGACCCCATGCGTCGCCGTCGGGGCCGAATCCGCTGCGCACTCCGTTGTGGCTGTTGCCGCTGCGGTCAATTACATCGCCGCCGCTCTGGTTAAAGTCGTAGTAGAGTGCAAGGTCGGTCATGCTCTCTGGGTTCTCGAGCGGTGCGTTGCACACAGCGAGCAGCTTCTCATAGTTTACTATATTCTTCCAAATGCGGAACTCGTCAATCTGTCCGCTCATGCTTGCGCTGCTGTTGCCAATTGAGAATGTGCTCAATGCGGGGATTCCTGCGTTGCCTTCGATGAATGCTGTTGAGAAGTACTCTCCGTCGCGATGGAATTCGGCAAAGCATCCGTAGTCTGTCTTTTCAAAGACTACGGCGTAGTGATGCCATTCGTTGGCAATTACAAGGTTGGGTTCGCTCTTGCCCGATACGCCTCCTGCACTGATTGTCATCACTCCATCCTCGTCTGTCTTGAGCAGGAAGGTGCTTTCGCTCTCTCCAATGCCGAGGCACGATGCGGTAAGGGCATCGGGGCGCATCCACCATTCTATGGTAAGCACGTCGCTCTGCGGCAGTGAAAGGTCGGCTGTTACGGTTGCATTGTCGCGGCCGCTGAAGCTCAGGCCGTTCCTGCTGTCGGCGTTGCAAACGATTAGCGCGCGCTCGCGTGTTGCGGTTGATGAGCCTATTTCGTTGCCGGCCTTAAGGGTTACGGAGTATATGCCGCTTACATCGGGTGTAAGGCTGCTGTTCTGTCCGTTTACAATGAACTTCTTGTAGTTGTTCTCAATGGTCCATTCCCATTCTGTAGGCCTGTAGGCCGAAATGTCCTTAAGGAATGTCTTTTCGCCCTTTACGATTATTGCCGGGCTAACTTCAAATGCAGCTTCGGGCCTTGAGTCAAGAACTTCGACAACGATGCTTGAAGTGGCGCTCTTGCTGCCGCTGAGCGATGTTACCTTAAGTGTTACATTCTGTTTGCCGGCAGTGTTATAGACTGCGCTTGCGTGCAGGCCGTAGACCTTTTCATCGGCATCTGTTCCAGGGATTGTCCACTCGTAGATGTATCCAATCTGCGGCTTCTCTACAATGAATGTCACCTTTTCGCCCTTCACAACAGGCTCTTTGCTTGCCTTGAATGTGGCATCGGCCTCAGGCTCTTCTGTTACGTTTACAACAAGAGTGTCGGTTACGGTGTTGCCGTTGAAGTCTTCAGCGGTTACTATAACCTCATGCTCTCCGGCTGCCGTAAAGGTTGCTGTTGGCTTTTTTATTGCAAGGTTCTCAATGCCGGCGCCCTTTATTGTCCATGTGAGCTTTGTTACAGCATCGCTGTAGGCTGCCGAGAATGTTACAGGTATGCATGCGCGCACTTCGCCGTCTACAGCATTGATGCTTGCGCTGATTGTGGCCTTTGTCTTGCCCATTGCTATGCTGCTCTCTTCAATTTTGTAGTTGTTGTTGAGAATCTCAGCGTGGCTGTTGTTCACATATTCGCGTATCTTCGTCTGGCCATCCACCGTGATTGTGTTGCCGCGGTAGTATGCAACAAGTCCGTCGGGGAGAAGCTCGCCGGCAAACTGTGCCTTCATGCTGTTCTGAATCTCCTTTGGAGTGCGTACCTTGTTCCATATACGTATTTCGTCGTAGCTCGCGTCCTGTGCTGTGTTGGCATTGCCGGCAGAGAATACAAGGTCGCCGAAACCGCCTATGCCATTGTATGATTGCGAGGTGAATGCGCCTCTTCGTGTTCCGTTGATATACACGGCAATATTCTTGCCTTTGCATACTATGGCCACATGTGTCCATTTGCCTACAGAAAGCAGTCCGGTGGCGGTTGTTATTCTGTTGTTTGTGTCCCAGCCCACGGTATACGAACCGTCTGCATTGGCGTGCATCATGAATGTTCCCCATCCCGGTCCGGCGCTCTGGTTCCAGTTGGCAAGTGAGTTGGGCTTCATGTAGAACTCAAGTGTCATGTTCTCGAACTTGTTGTTGAACACGCCGGGGAGTTTCATGCCCGATTGCATGAGGTTGATTACTGTGTTCACGGTATCCTCCTCAATGGGGGCCTGCAGGGTTACCTTCTGCGACTCAACGCCGTCGGCGTAAACCGCGGCAATGCTGAATGTGCCTTCAAGTGCAACATCCTGCGGAATGTTGTACTTTGTTACGGCCGGTTCAAGTTCGGCAATCTTTGTGTCGTTGCTGTAGATGCGGAAGCGGTCAATGCTCTTGCCCGAACGCACTGGCGCCTGCCATGACAATGTTCTGCCGCTGAGTGAGAAGTTCTGCGGTGCGTAGTACTCCTCGCCGTATACTACAACCGAAATTATGGTCTTGTTGCCCGCGCTCTTGATTTCTACGCCCTCGCCAAGGTTGAATGGTGTCTCCAAACCGTCGGCATGGTGCTCGTAGTCCATGATTGATGCGTTGTGGATTTTTCCGCTGCCTTTTCCCCAGCCTCTTGTCTCTACAATGAAGAAATATTTCAGGGGCATGCTGCGGTCGTATCCGGCTGTGAGGTCGGTGAGGTCGTATCCGAACTCCATCGGTTCTGTGTGGAGCTTTCCATCGGCCCAGCGTCCAAGCATTGGAACTTCGGGCGCGGGGTTGGTGTTGCCGTAGTTACCGTCGCCGGCATATTTGAAGTGCTCAAACTCAATGGTGCTCTCGGGTGCTGTTGCGTTGATGTCGGCCGAGATGCCAGCCGAAAGCTTTATTTCGCTTCGGCGTGAGTACTCCATTTCAAGCTTTATTGTGCGCAGGGGGCGGTAGTCTTTTCTTACTTTGTAGATTTCAGGCGTCCACCAGTTTTCGGCGAATGTGCCGTCGCTTCGGAACGATGCTCCGGCGTATGCGTAGGGGCAGTAGATGAATCCCTGGTTGCCCCACCATGCGCCCCATGAATTTACAATAATCCATGCGCCCACCTCGTCTTTTTCAACTTCGCCGGCTACTCCGTTGCCGTCAAGGTCGAACTCGATGCGGTCGTCGTAACCAACGATGGTAAGGGCGTGGTCAACCTGTGTTCCCCATGCCTTTACATACTTTTTGCCCACAACCTGCGCTTCGCTGTTGGCCGCAGTGCGGGTAATCTTGCCGTCGTAGTTGCCGCCTGAGCTTGCAACACCAATGCCGCAGATGCCGCCGGCCTGGAAGCTTGTGTCGCCGCTGTGGTTCCACAGCCAGTTTTTCACAGCCTCGCGGCCCTCTTCAGTGCCTACGTTTACAGGGAAATTCGATGGATTGAGCATACGGTTGTGCATGGCCTCGAACCATTTGTCGTAGCCCTGCATCCAGCCGAAGTCCTCGTTTGAGCAGTCCTGGCTGCCAAAGGTCTGCGAGTATGTCTGTCCGCCGTATGTGGCAGCAGAGGGTACGCCTATGCTTGTAACAAACTCGTTCTTTCCTGAGTTGCCGTTTGTGAGCAGCCACACGAAATGTGAGGGGTAGTAGTTCTCAGCGCTTTTGCCGCTAAGGTTGCGGTATGCGTTAAGCTCGTATGTGAACATGTAGCAGATGCGTGATGCTGAACCGCATGAGCCTCCGTCCTGGTTGAATACCGGCGGAAAGAACTTTAGTTCGGCGTTGTTCACATGCGAGGGCCTTTGTGAAGCGGTGGCTTCGCCTGTGCGTGATGCATTGCTTTTGCTTGCTCCGGCTGGCTTCATCAGTGACCAGTCGGGGTTTGTCTTGTCGCTGTAATCGGGGTACATGTCCCGGTTTACGTCGACTTGTGCGCCGGCGCTCATTGGCAGCGCTACTGCCAATGCCAGCATTGTCTTTAGAATTTTTTTGGTTGCCATAAGTTTTTAATGATTTCTTATTGTTCTTATTTTCTATAAATTTTATGTTCTTTGTCATCCCGAACCTTGTGTGAGGGCTCTCTTTTTGTTTCTTGAGATTCCTCCTGCCGTTGGAATGACAAAACTCTGGTTTTGTTATTCAACTACAATCTCGTCGGTGAAGAGCCAGCCTTTTTGCGGGCCGCATTTGGCGGTGTACTTTATGTAGCGCGCCTTTGCTTTGCCGCTCCAGCCGAAGCTTTTGAACGACAGGCCCTCGTCTCTCGTTACCTCGTGCCTTATCTTTGCAATCTCGGTAAAGGCAGTTCCGTCATCGGATACCGATATTGTAACCTCAGCCGGCATCCAAACGTCGGGAATGCACATTTGCATGAAGTCGGCCGATACGGAACTTATCTTCCGGCTCTCCTCAAGGTCTATTACAACATCAACGCCGCCCTTGATGAAACCCTGCCATTTGCTGTCGGTGTAGGTCCATCCGCCGCGAATGCCGTCGGTGAGCGCAGCGTCGCCTCCGGCATTGTACTTGCTGTTGAATGGCGCCGAGGCTGCGTATGTTACCTTTTTGCCCTTTGCAAGGTGGTTTGCCGGCCGGGCTGCCTCTTTGCGCTGGCCGTATTCGCGTGAGAGGTCGAAAGCGTTGTATCCGCCGGCGCGCAGCTTGTCAACTGCCTTTACTGCGCGTTTGCTGAATGCATCGTAATTGCGCACAGCGGGGTTGCTCCAGCCTATCTCTGCAATGGCAAGTATGCGGGGGTAAATCATATACTCTACAAGTTCTTCGGTGGGAATGTATTCCACCCACAGATTGCCCTGAACACCATAAATGAACTTTGCCTGCTGCTCTTCAAGGCCTTCGGTGGGGTTGTATGAATATACCTTTTGCAGCGGCATGTAAGGGCCGAATGCCATGGGCTGAGTGTGTGGGGCGTCCTGATACGAGTCGAGATAGCAGTATCCTCCGGGGGTCATAATTGCCTTGTGGCCGCTGTTTGCTGCCGCCAGGCCTCCCTCTGTGCCACGCCACGACATTACGGTGGCATTGGGGGCAAGTCCGCCGTCAAGAATTTCGTCCCAGCCTATTATCTGCCGCCCTTTGCTGTTTACAAATTTCTCTATGCGCTGTATTAGGTAGCTCTGCAGTTCGTTTACGTTGCTCAGCCCCTCTTCCTTCATGCGCTTTTGGCAGAGTGGGCAGCTGGGCCATGATGCCTTTCCGGCCTCGTCGCCGCCAATGTGTATGTATTCCGATGGGAACAGCTCCATAACCTCTGTCAGTACATTCTCAAGGAATTCGTAGGTCTTTTCATTGCCTGCGCAGAAGTCGGCCTGCTTGTAGGGCTCGTGCGTGCAGGAGAGTTCGGGGTATGCTGTTAGAACCTCCTCGCTGTGGGCGGGCATTTCAATCTCAGGGATTATTGTAACGTAGCGGTCGGCTGCGTACTTCACAATCTCGCGAATGTCGTCCTGGGTGTAGTATCCTCCATGAGCATTGGGAGCGCCTTCCTCGGCATAAAGGCGGTCGCCGAACCACCAGTCCTTCCACAAGGGCTTGCTGCGCCATGCTGCAAACTGTGTGAGGCGCGGATATTTCTTTATTTCTATGCGCCATCCGGCAGCGTCGGTAAGGTGCAGATGCAGACGGTTCATCTTGAAGTGCGATATTGCGTCAATCTGCTTTTTAATGAACTCCTTGCCAAAAAAGTGGCGGCTTACGTCGAGCATCAGGCCGCGGTAGGCAAAGCGGGGCTCGTCAACAATTGTTCCCGCCGGTACAGAGCCCCTCTCGTCAATGCTCTGCAATATTGTCTGCACTGCGTAGAAAAGTCCGGCGCCGCTTTTTGCGGTTGCTGTAATTGCATGCGGGGTAATCTCAATGCGGTAGCCTTCGGGTGATGCAATTCCCTGCACATCGCCAATTTTGAGGATCAGGCTTTTGCTGCCGCTGTTGCTGAATGTGAGCGGCGATGCTTCTAAAACCCCCGAAAGTATTCTTTTGCTCTCGGCATCGGCTGAAATCTCAAGCCTTGTGTCCTTGCCGAATGTGAACTTCCCTTTTTCAGCCGTAACCTTGCTGGGGAGCGGCAGTATGCTGTTGTGCACCAAACTCTCGGTGTTCCTGCACGATGCCACTGCAAGCAGCGCTGTTATGTATATTAGGAATCTTTTCATAAACAAAGGTATAGGCTATATGAATAAGGTATATGTATTATATTGTGCAAATATATGATTTTTTTTATAAAAAAGTTGATTTTTATTTGGATTATAAAATTATAACATTTACATTTGTGGTGCACTAATAAACTAATACACTATGATTGAGATTGAAAAACTTTATTTTAGTTATCCCGGCATTCCTGTTTTGGAGGATTTGAGCACCACATTTAAGGAGGGCAGGATATATGGCCTTTTAGGCGAGAACGGCGTGGGCAAGAGTACGCTCTTTAAACTTATGTGCGCTTTGCTTACAACAAAGCATGGTACAATAAAAATTGACGGCACGGTGGTTGAGCGCAAGCCAAGCTGCCTGTCTAAGATTTATTATGTGCCTGAGGATTTTGACGGGCCGGACATTGCCATAAAGAATTATGCTGCCGGTGTTTCGCAGTTCTATCCTAACTATGATGACGAACTGTTTGCCCGCCTGCTTGCCGATTTTGAGATTGACGCGAACCGCAAGTTTACAAATCTTTCGCTCGGGCAGCGCAAGAGGGCGGTGATTGCATTGGCCCTTGCGTTGAAAACCGACTATCTGTTCCTTGACGAACCCACAAACGGTCTTGATATTCCCAGCAAGGCGCTCTTTCGCCGCATGATGGCTGCGGCAATGGATGAGAAGCGCACAATAATAATTTCTACCCATCAGGTGCGCGATGTTGAAAATCTGCTCGACCACATTATGATACTCGACCGCCGGAGCGTTCTCTTGGACAAGAGCGTGAGCGATATTCAGCAGGAGTATGAATTTGGCGTTTCGGCAAACGCTCCCGAGGGTTCTCTTTATGTTGAGCCCGGCCTTGGCGGATGCACATATATATGCGAGAACAAAAGTGGCGAGGAGAGCCGAATGAACATTGAGATTCTCTTCAATTACATTAACCTTAAAAATAAACAGAAATGAGTGATACTTTTGATTTTGGACGTTTTGGCAAGCTCTTTAAATATGAGTGCCTGAATTACTTGCCCCGATATGTGAAGGGCATGCTCGTGTTCGCAGGCTTTATTGTGGCCTCTTGGGCGTTTACCATTAAGGATGGATACGCTCTAAATGACCGTACGGAGATGATTTATCCGCTTTTTTGCTTCGCAGTGCTGCTCTCTCCCTATTTTGTATATAGCGATATTAACAGTCGCAAGAAGGGATATATCTATGCCATTATTCCGGCCAGCACATTAGAGAAGCTTCTCTCAATGTCACTTATGTGCATGGTTGTTGTGCCTGTCTGCGCATTTGTGGCGCTTACTGCAACCGATGTCCTGCTGTGGCTTTTTTCAATGATGGGCATTGGCGGCTTTAAGGAGATAGCTTTCCTTGACCTTGCGGTTCTCCTCGATTATCGCGTGATTATATCTGCCATAGCATTTGTGTCAACTCCCATGATGTTCAATGCTGTGTTCCGCAGTCACAAGATTTTAAAGACCTTGCTTTTCTTTCTTGCGCTGTTCTTTGCGCTGGTATTTGGTGTTTCATTCATTGTTTCGGCGCTGTCGGTAAATTTAGCAACTGAAAGGGCATTTGAAATTTGGCTTGGCCGCACATTCGGCAACTGTTCGGCTCAGGATGTAATTTCTTTTCTTGAGATAATGCTGTTGCTGTTCAATGCAGCCATTGCATGCGTAACACTTGCGGTAACCTATCGCAGAATTAAGAAAATGGATTATTGATTATGGAGTACAGTGAACATAAACCCATTTACCTGCAGAATGTAGACCTTATGCAGGAGAAGATAGTGAGCGGTGAGTGGCAGGAGGAGGAGCGTATTCCATCGGTGCGCGAAATGGGCGCTTTGGTGGGTGTTAACCCTAATACGGTTGTGCGTTCCTATCAGCTGCTAGAGACTCAGGAGATTATATATAACAAGCGCGGGCTGGGATATTTTGTGAAGAGTGGCGCTGTTGCGCGCATAAAGGAGATAGTGAAGAGGGAGTTTATAAGCAATGAACTTCCGCAATTCAAGGCAAAGGCCGCCATGCTTGGCATAACTAAGGAAGAGTTGATTGACTTGCTGTAGAATAGTTTTTATTAAGCAAAAAAAATCCGGGAAATTCAATTCCCGGATTTTTTTTGCTTTGCAGGCGATTGCTGCCGCGCACATTAAAGGAGCCACTGCGTGTCTCCGCTACGCTCGTGTGTTAATTTGCGGAAAATTATTTCCACGATGCCACTGCGTGTCTCCGCTACGCTCGTGTGTCAATTTGCGGAAAATTATTTCCACAAATTACCCCATTTTCAATGTGCGCTTTTTGGCATCCCGCCCGGCATGAGCTTTGCCCATGCTTCGTGCGACTATTGCCGCGCACATTAAAGGAGCCACTGCGTGTCTCCGCTACGCTCGTGTGTCAATTTGCGGAATTACTTCCACAAATTGCCCCACTCGCCGCGGCGGCCGCCGTCGAGCTGAACGCCTTCGCCTGTTGTGTTTACAGCATTTTCATTGCTGCTGTCTACGTTCAAAGTCGCTGGTGAAGCTGCGAGCATCTGCTCTGCCTCTACGTTTACCTCTGCTGCAAGAGGTGAAATATATGTCTTTTTCATATCTGATATTGTTTTTTATATTATCGTTTTGACAGAAGAACAAAATTTACAAGCAACGCTTGCTGTTACTTAACCAAAACCTTTTTGCCGTTAACAATGTAGATGCCGGGAGCGCTGATGCTGTTTACCTTGCGGCCGGTGAGGTCGAAGATTGCTTTCGCATTTCCGTTTTCACCTTTCACATTCTCAATGCCTGTTGTGCCCTCGCCAAAGCGGAAGCTGTAGCATGCTACGCTCTCAGCGCCAGCCGGCTTTGGCAAGTATGCCTTGTGGTGGTTGTTAAGGAACTGGCCATCAGTAAGTGTCGCTTTGTAGAAGCCTACACCGTTTGCCTGGTTTGAAAGAACGTAAGCAGGACCGTCTGTGTATGTTGCAGCAACTGTACCACGGAGGGCGTTGTTTTCAATAGCGTCTACGTCCGCTGTAACTGTAAATTGATATGTTGCTGCTGTCTCAGAATAGAGTACAACGCCCGTGTATGCAGGGATTGTTGCAATTGGATCGCTCAATGTTGCCCATTCGCCGTTGAGTGTAACTGTGTGTGCAGTAACACCATCGGGAACAGTAACTGCATAAGGAGCATAGAAAGTGGCATACTTTGCATCGGTTACAGCAACCTCGTAATATGGCAAGTCTACTTTTGTGACATTTGTACCATTATGTGGACTTCCGTACAATCCCAAATAAACATCTTTATCATTTGCAGGTGAATTGATGGAAAGGTATAGATTCTTGTCACTTATCTTGAAGTCCTTATCACTCGCAATTACAAACTGTGTTGGAGTATTATTCAGTACAAAAGTTCCAGCAGCAGCGTTATTGCTTATACCGGTGTTTGTATCTGTATTATCTAATTTTGCAGCAGTAGCCTCTGTGTATATATATTTGCCGGTAGCAATGTTCATTATTGCAAATGTAAACGCACCATTGCTGAATGAAGGATAGATAGCCCACAGGGAGTTTGCATCAGCTGTATTCTCCTTTACCTTAACATCGCCATCGACATTGCAAATATATTTTTGAGTACCGTTTATTGTAAGTAAGGTTTCGTTTGTGACACCATTGTCCTTATTTGAAACAGGGTAAGCAAAATTGATTGTTGCAGTATAGTTCAGGTCATTCCAAACGGCATCTGTAAGGGTGTATCCAACTGCGCCTGTAAATTCGGGTACTGTTGTGCTGGCAACACCATCATATGTTCCTGTATACTCCTTTCCGGTTTCATCGGTAACAGTATATGTCAAATGGTTGTAGATGGTTTCTGTCTTGTTTAAATCGGCATCGTCCAACTTGTAGAATTCCACCATGAACATAGAACCAGAGTTTGTATCGGTCCAAGAACCTAAGTTATCACCTGAGAAATGAACAAAGGCGGTTGTCCCTTCATTAGAAATAAAGCAAGAGCCTTCATTTGGTGTGGCGTTGCCCGAAAGGTTGACAGTGCCTGTGTGATACTTCAGTGTTGCCCTGCTGTCATAGGCAACCAAGTTCTTCTGATACTTGTCTGGAGCCTGCCATGCAGCAACCTTGTTTGCTGTAGAGATTGTAATCAATTTGTTCTCTGCATCTACAACCTCAACATACCAAATATAGGTGACACCATTAGTGCCCGGTTCTCCTGTATTTTTTGATGTAACAACTGCATCTGCAGCTTCACTTGCTGCCTTAATCCAGCCAACACCCTGCCCTTTGGCAGCACTAGCACTGCTATTAACCTGCTTTAGCAGATAATAGCCGCTCTCAAGACCTTCAGATAAGTTAACCTTTTCACTTGGAACATTGTTAACGCCTTTAACTGTTACTACAGTCCACTGCGCCATTGCACCGATTGTTATAAACAGCGATGCGATTAGTAGAGTAAATTTTTTCATTTGAAATAGTATTAAATAAATAAAAAATGCTTTAAAACGCTTGTTCTCTTGCAAAGAGAATTAAACGCTATATAAACCAACCGGGGTTTGACTGAATTTCGCATAAAGATTTTTGACAGAATCCCTCCAGCGCAAACCCTTACACCTACTTGCCGCAAGAGGAAAACTGAGAGTTATAATTGGAATTCTTAGACGCTGTTTAAATTTATATCGTACCTTTTTAAAGTTTTTTACATTCATGCCGTACGCTGCACAAAACAGTATATTTCAACTCAAACTAATAAAATACCTGGCAAGTAATCATTTATTTAAATCATTTTCATATCTTTGCATTTGAAAAATCATCAAAATTTCAAAGGTGATATGACTAATGAATATTCAATAGATAATACAACTCTTAGGCAACGCGTAGAAGCGATGCCAGAAGACAGTATCCTGTTTCGGACCGACTTCCCTGAATACCATACAGAATTTGTGGGAAGCATTTTGTCCGAACTAACGGCAGAAGGCATACTTGTTAAAATCGCCCATGGGATATATGCAAAACCGAGAAAAAGCAAATTCGGTGCAGTGCTTCCTTCTGTCGACAAGGTGGTGCAGGCAATTGCTGTCCGGGATAACGCAGAGGTGCTGCCATCTGGCATGACAGCATTGAATGCATTAGGGTTATCAACTCAAGTGCCAATGAACTACACTTTCCTGACTACTGGAAGTGAAAGAATTGTAAACGTATCAAATAGGAAAGTAGTATTAAAGCGAGGTGTACCCAAGAACTTCTGTTATGAAACTCGTCTCATCTCTTTGCTAGTTCAGGCACTTAAAGCCCTGAAAAAGGACAATATAGGAGAAAGCGAGTTGAACATAATCCGACAATTGGTGTCAAAAGAGACCAACAAGGATGCTTTAATTAAAGATGCAGACAAGATGCCTGCATGGATGAAACGAATTATAAAACCAATGCTAAGCGCTTAAAAATATATTATGGGAAAACTGTGGTTAAACAATGAATTAGTGGACCGTTTGGCAATGTAAATTTTGCTTAAAGAATCTTTTTTATATACAGAATTTTCCTGTAAAGAAACGGTGAAACTAACGAAACCCTATTCTAATAGAAATTTTTTCTCATGAATTCATGCAGTTACATACGTCCATTTGTTGAAAAAGCATCAAATTTAATTTAAAATAACAGTTTAATTTATTTAAATTTAATTGATAATCACTATATTTGCACGTTTGATAATTCTCTTTGCAAGAGAAATAAGAATTTGGCCTTCTTGAATCGGTCGTTGGAAATAAGGAAACTTCTTGCTATCTTCGCGGTGCAGCACTCTTTTTCCCTTTGCCGCAGGGCGTGGGGTGGTGTGAATGCCGCTTCTTGAACTTTGCTAACCTTGGTTTGATATAACAATTGAATTATGGAACTGCCGAATGACCCTTTTATGCTTATGAGTACGGTGAATATGTATCTGCGCGACAGATATGCTTCGCTTGACGAACTGTGCGCGGCTCTTGACGTTGACCGCGCTGAACTGGAAACCAGGCTGCGCAATGCGGGATTTGAATACAGCGCCGAAAATAATAAGTTCTGGTGATGGCGTAGAATGGTTGGGAGTGCGCTCCTGCGTCATTAAAACGTCATTAAAAGTTTTTTGCCTTGGCGGTTATTGCGCCTTGCAGAAATATTTGAGCCAGTTGCCGAACATGCGGCGTGCGGTGTGCTGCCACAGATTTACCGGGGTATTGGCTGGGTTGTTGTTAAGGTAGTAGTTCAGAGGCAGTTCAATGGGCAGGCCTTTTGAGATGTCGCGCTTGTACTCTCCGTCAAGGGTGTTCAGGGCATATTCGGAATGTCCTGTTATAAAGAAATTCAGCGTGCCTTTTTCCTGCATTATGTATACGCCTGAAATTTCGCTTTCCGACAGCAGTTCAATCTCCTTGCATGCGGTTACGTCGCTGCGCAGAATCTCTGTGTGGCGGCTGTGGGGAACGTAGAGTGTCTCGCCAATGCCTTTGAACAGGGGATGTGCGGGGGTGTTTATTATGTGTGGGAATATTCCGAACATTTTCTTTGGCAGCAGATGTTTCTGTATGCCGAATTTCCGGTATAGCCCTGCCTGGGCTGCCCAGCAGATGAAGAGGGTGGATGTTACGTTGGTTTTTGCCCATTCAAATATGCTGCAGAGTTCGGGCCAGTAGGATACCTCTTCGAATTCGATTTTCTCTATTGGTGCGCCGGTTATAATAAGTCCGTCAAAGTGCTCTCCCTTGAGCTGAGAGAATCCCTTGTAGTATCTGTTCATGTGCTCGGGGGTGGCGTGCTTGGGGGTGTGGGTGTCGAGCTTCATCAGTGTGAACTCAACCTCTTCGCCGGTTTCGGAAAAGAGGCGTATGAAATCGGCCTCTGTGGTCTCTTTCATTGGCATTATGTTGAGCAGGGCTATGCGAAGGGTGCGCGCAGTGGAGACTTCAAATGTCTCCACTGCGTTCCCTTCGTCTATTACTGCTTGCAATGCCGGAAGTCCGGCGGGTACTTTTATGGGCATGATGCTTTGTTTTACCAGATTTTAAGGCGCTCGCCGGCGGGTACGAACATTGGGTCTTTTTCAGTGATTCCGAATGCCTTGTACCAGTCGTCGATGTGGGGCAGTGTGCCGTTTACTCTCCAGCGTGAGAGTGAGTGAACGTCGCTCTTTGTGAGGTTGCGGATTTCTTCGTCGCGCACGTTTCCGGCCCATACATTGGAGTATGAGAGGTAGAAGCGCTGCTCGGGGGTGAAGCCGTCAATTACAGGAAGCGGGTTCTCTTTTGTTGCGTTGCGGAATGCCTGCATTGAAATCATGAGGCCGCCGTGGTCGGCAATGTTCTCGCCGAGGGTGAGCTTGCCGTTTGCGTTAAGGCCGGGGAGAACTTCAATCTTGTTGAAGAAGTCTACGATTACTTGTGTGCGCTCGTTGAATTTCTTGGCATCTTCCTCGGTCCACCAGTTGGCGAAGTTTCCGTCCTTGTCGAACTGACGGCCCTGGTCGTCGAATCCGTGTGTCATCTCATGGCCAATTACAACGCCAATTGCGCCGTAGTTGAAGGCGTCGTCGGCATCCATGTCAAAGAATGGATACTGGAGTATGCCGGCGGGGAAGCAGATTTCGTTTGTGGTGGGGTTGTAGTATGCGTTCACTGTCTGCGGTGTCATGTGCCACTCGCTGCGGTCAACGGGCTTGCCCCATTTCTCGTCAACGTGCTTCTTCCAGTCGAATTCCGACATGTTGCGGCAGTTCTCGGCGTAGCTCAGTGAGGGGTCAATGGTGAGTGCGCTGTAGTCGTCCCACTTGTCGGGGTAGCCTATTTTCACGGTAAAGGTGTTCAGCTTTTCATGAGCGGCTTTCTTGGTTTCGGCGCTCATCCACTCCTGTGCGTCAATGCGCTCGCCGAGGGCAACCTGGAGGTTCTTTACAAGCTGTGTCATTCTCTCCTTTGCTGCGGGCGGGAAGTGCTTTGCAACGTAAAGCTCGCCAATTACATCGCCCAGCGAGCCGTTTACCTGGTCAAGAGCGCGTTTCCAGCGTGGCTGCTGCACCTTTTTGCCGCTGAGAACTGTACCGTAGAACGAGAAGGTTTCCTGCTCTATTGCATCGGTGAGCTCGTTCGATGTTGAGCGTATCACCCGCCACTGCATGTAGGCTGTGAGGTCGGTCAATGGGGTGTCGCTGATGATTGCTGCCACTTCCTTAATGGCTTCGGGGTGCGCAAGGTTGAGCTCCTCAATGCCGTTGATGCCGAGGATTGTGTAGTATGCGTCCCAGTCAATGCCCGGAATCTGCTCCTTGAGGGCTGAGTAGCTCATTTTGTGGTAGCTGTTCATGGGATTGCGGCGCTCCACGCGGCTCAGGTGCTTTGCTGCAATGCGTGTCTCTATTGCCATGATTGCCTTCATCTTTGCTTCGGCCTCTGCGGCGCTGAATCCGTGCAGCTTGAACATGTTGATGACATATTGGCTGAACTTCTCGCGGATGTTAAGGGTAATCTCGTCATTGTCGCTGTAATACTCCTTTTCGGGCAATGAGAGGCCGCCCTGATATATGCCTAACTGGTTGGCGTTGCTGTTCATGATGTCTGTGCCAATGCCTGTTCCGAAGAAGCCTCCGATGCCTGCGCGGTACATTTTTGCCATGAGCGGTATGATTTCGCTCTTTGATGTAACTGCGGCAATCTTGTCCATTAGCGGCTTGATTGGGGCTGTGCCTTCGCTGTTGCGGCGGGTGCTGTCCATTACAAGATTGTAGAGGTCGCCTACTTTCTGTCCGTTGCTGCCGAATTCGTTCTTCTGTGCTGCCTGTGCAAGAACAAGTTCCTTAAGCTGTTCGCGGTTCTTTTCGCGCAGGGCGTCGAACTGTCCGTAGCGGGCATATTCGTCGGTCAGCGGGTTTGCCTTTCTCCAGCCGCCGGTGGCGTACTCAAAGAAGTCGGTGCCGGGGTGGTGTGTGGTATCAAGGTTTGCCAAGTCAATTTTTGATTCCATAGCGTTTTTTGTTGAGCATGCGGCAAGGCTCATTGCTATTGCCGTGCAGATGAATAATTTTTTCATTTTTTATGTATTAAGAATATTTAATCAGCTTTTGAGCTCTTCAAGTTCTTCCATGTCTTTCTCCCATGCGGCAACGGCTTCGTCCAGCTGCTTTTTGAGGGCTGCATATTTGGTGAAGTTCTCTTGCGTGCTGCCTCCGGCGCTGCTCATTGCTGCCTCAAGTGCGCCTATTGCGCCTTCAAGCTCGTTTATTGCCTTTTCGTCTTCCTCGACAAGCCTTTCCAGTTTGCGGCGCTGTTTCTGCAGCTGCTTTTCGGCTTCGTAGCTTAGCTTGCTGGCGTTTGCTGGCTTGGGGGTGTCTGTGCTCTGTGTGGGGCTTTTGGCGAGTGTGAGGGCTTCATCGATGTTGCTTGCGTTCTTTTTGGCAAGGTAGTCGTATATGCCTCCAAGGTGCTCGCGCACCTTGCCTTCGCCGAATTCGTAGACCTTGGTCACAAGACCGTCAAGGAACTCGCGGTCGTGGCTTACGATGATTACTGTGCCGTCAAAGTCGCGTATGGCCTCCTTGAGCACGTCTTTCGACTGCATGTCGAGGTGGTTGGTGGGCTCGTCGAGAATGAGAAGGTTCATTTGGCGCAGCAGAAGGCGAATCATTGCCAGACGGCTTCTCTCGCCGCCCGAAAGTACCTTCACCGGTTTGTCCGATGCTTCGCCGCCGAACATGAATGCGCCCAATATGTCGCGTATGCGCAGGCGTATGTCGCCTGTTGCCACATTGTCTATTGTTTGGAACACTGTAAGGCTTTCGTCGAGCAGCTGTGCCTCGTGCTGGGCAAAGTATGCTGTCTGCACGTTGTGGCCTATTGTTATTTTGCCGTCGAATGGGAGCTCTCCCAGTATGCAGCGCACAAGGGTGGTTTTTCCCTCGCCGTTGCGGCCTACGAATGCCACCTTCTCGCCGCGGCTTATGGTGAAGTTAACTCCGCTGAATACTGTGTGGCTGCCAAAACTCTTGCTTGTATTCTCGCATATTATGGGGTAGCTGCCGCTGTGTGTCGCTGGGGCGAACTTGAGCCTTAGGCGGCTTGTGTCCTCCTCGTCAATCTCAATGGGCACCATTTTCTCAAGCTGTTTTATGCGGCTCTGAACCTGTACGGCTTTGGTGGGCTTGTAGCGGAAGCGCTCAATGAACTCTTTTGTGTCGGCAATCTCCTTCTGCTGGTTCTCGTATGCGCGCAACTGCTGTTCGCGGCGCTCTTTGCGCGCTTCCATGAACTTGTCGTAGGGCAGCTTGTAGTCATATATCCTGCCGCATGAGATTTCTATTGTGCGGTTGGTTACCGCGTTAAGGAATGCGCGGTCGTGGCTCACAAGAATCACTGCGTTGCTGCTGCGTGCGAGGAACTGTTCAAGCCACTGTATGCTCTCTATGTCGAGGTGATTGGTGGGTTCGTCGAGCAGCAGTATGTCGGGGTGCTGAAGCAGAAGCTTGGCAAGCTCTATACGCATGCGCCAGCCTCCGCTGAACTCGCTGGTGGAGCGGGAGAAGTCGGCGCGGGAGAATCCAAGTCCCTGAAGGGTGCGCTCGATTTCGGCTTCGTAGTGGCTGCCGCCCATCATGTTGTACTGTTCGCTCAGGTGGGTGTACTCCTCAATCAGCCGGTGATACTCTTCGCTTTCATAGTCCTCTCTTGATGAAAGTGCGTTGTTCATCTTCGCAATGCGCGCCTCCATTTCGTGTATGTGAATGAATGCCTGTTCGGCCTCTTCGTACACCGTGCGTCCGTCAATGTGCTGCATTACCTGTGGCAGATAGCCTATGGCAAATTCCTTTGGCCTTGAAATTGCGCCCGATGTGGGGGACTGCATGCCGGCAATAATCTTGAGCAGGGTGCTCTTGCCCGCTCCGTTCTTGCCAACGAGGGCAATCCTGTCCTTGTTGTTTACAATGAAACTGACATCGCGGAAAAGGTTTGTCCCGCCAAAATCTACTCTTATGTTATCTACTGAAAGCAAAACTGTGTAATATTATTTATAAGGTAATTTTTTTGGACTGCAAAGTTACTCTTTTGATGCGAAAAATACAAATGCGCTTTTGATTTGTATCTGCTGGAGCGAAAATGCTGCCCGAAGATGTGCTCTTGAGGCTCTTTTGCGGCACTTTATGCAAATACTTTAATTTTTTTTGAGAAAAATATATTAAAAAACTTGCAGGATTGATAGAATGTTTATATATTTGCAATGATTTCAAAAATGAAGTTTAATAAACAACCGGTATGGTATCAAGAGCAGAACTTAAAGAGGAACTTATAAATGCAGGCATACGTCCGTCGGTGCAGCGTTTGGCGATATTTGAATATGTGCGCAGGAGTTGTCAGCATCCCACCGCTGAGGTAGTTTACGAGGCGCTTCGCGATGAACTTGGCTCGCTATCGTTGACTACTGTGTATAACACTCTTAAACTGTTTGTCGATGCAGGGCTTATTTCAATGCTCACTATTGACGATACTTTCCGCTGCTTTGACGGAAATCGTTGCTGTCATGCGCATTTCCGTTGCAATATTTGCGGAAAAATTGTAGATTTGCAGATGAAGAAGGACTTTATCTCTCTTGTTGAGGGGCTTGACGGTTATGAGATTACTGATGCGCAGCTCTATCTGAAAGGCGTGTGCCCCAGTTGCTTAAAGAAATAATAAAAAGATAATACAATAATTATTAACGGCTTAAAAAATTAGAATTATGAAAAAGTTTATTTGTTCAGTATGTGGTTATATTCATGAAGGTGATTCAGCTCCCGAGCGTTGTCCAATGTGCAAGGTTCCTGCAGAGAAGTTCAACGAGATGCAGGAGGGTAACGGCAGGCTTGAGTTTGTTCAGGAGCATGTAATTGGCGTGGCAAAGGGCTGCGACGATGAGATGATAAAGGACCTTAACAACCACTTTATTGGCGAGTGCACCGAGGTGGGCATGTATTTGGCAATGAGCCGCCAGGCCGACCGCGAGGGCTATCCCGAGATTGCAGAGGCTTTCAAGCGCTATGCATGGGAGGAGGCTGAGCACGCAGCAAAGTTCGCAGAGCTTTTGGGTGATGTTGTTTGGGATACAAAGACTAACCTTGACAAGAGAATGAACGCTGAGTCAGGCGCATGTGCCGACAAGTACCGCATTGCAAAGCGTGCAAAGGAACTGAACCTGGATGCTATCCACGACACTGTTCACGAAATGGCAAAGGACGAGGCACGTCACGGCAAGGGCTTTGAGGGCTTGTTCAACCGCTACTTCAAGTAATTTGAAATTTGTATAGAACAATACTTATAAAGATGACTAAAAAGTGTATTTGACACCCGAAATTTGGCAACACTCGTTGTAAAATAGCAAAGACTTTGCATTTAACTCGTTTGCACAAATTTACTGCGTTACGCTTGTCTTGAACTGCATCTTTTTATTCATCTCCACAATAATGAGGCTGCTAAATAGTCAGCCTCATTTTTTTTGCTTTTTCAGGCTGCCGCATTGGCAGGCCGGCAACAAAAATAGCTGCTGCTTGTGAAGCAATTGCCGGGAAATAGCATTATCTATGAAATAGGACTTTAGCGGCAAGATAAAAATTCATGCAGGGCAATGGAGCGCGCTCCATTGCCCTGCATGAATTTTTATAAATAATGTATCTCTATTCTCTCGCTCACCGGGAAGGGGGATTCCCAACTGTCCCATGAGGTGTATGTTATTTCTAATCCTTGGTAGTAGGCCGATACTTTGAGCGCGTTGATTTCTTCCCATTGCGGTTCTCCGTATTGGCTCGAAGCGCCGCTCAGCAGCAGGCGGTGCGTTACATAATCGAGTGTGTAGAATCCGCCGCCTATGCATGCCTCGCCGGGTTTGAGAAGCTCGCAGTGTCTCTTTACAGCTCCCAGTCTTAATGTTCCGTCTTTTGTTACTATGAACTTTTGCGCTGTTGTGTTCATAATGGTTTTTGTTTGCTGATTGCCTGCTTCACGCGGCTAATTGCTGCTCGCTTGTCGCAACCCAAGCTATGTGACTTCGCCACATTACGCTTGACTAATTGCTGCTCGCATTATCTATGCTTGTGCGCATTGACAATGCTCGCTTGTCGCAACCCAAGCTATGTGACTTCGCCACATTACGCTTGACTAATTGCTGCTCGCATTGTCTATACGCAGTGACATCATTTGCAATG
>JAFXAR010000038.1 GCA_017516885.1 Bacteroidaceae bacterium | reverse complement strand
CTGTACCGTCACTGACGATTCACTTATTAAGGCGATCGATAGCGTCGGGGATCCACCTCTTCCCATTCCGAACAGAGAAGTTAAGCCCGACAGCGCCGATGGTACTGCAAAGGTTTGTGGGAGAGTAGGTCATCGCCACTTTTTTAAGAGAGAGCTTCAAGCAATTGAGGCTCTCTTTTTTTTGCATACTGCTGCCGTTAATCCCCCTTGTCGTCTATGGCCGATGGTACTGCAAAGGTTGATGATAGAGTAGGTCATCGCCACTTTTTTAAGAGAGAGCTTCAAGCAATTGAGGCTTTCTTTTTTTTGCATACTGCTGCCGTTAAGCCCCCTTGTCATCTTGGGCCGATGGCGCTGCAAAGGTTCGTGGGAGAGTAGTGACTATCGCCACTTCTATAGAAGGACATCCGATTAGGGTGTCCTTTATTTGTTTCTATAAATGCCATTGCAGCATCTGTCCTCTGCCGTCAAGCCCCCTTGTCATCTTGGGCCGATGGCGCAGCAAAGGTTTGTGGGAGAGTAGGTCATCGCCACTTTTTTAAGGGAGAGCTTCAAGCAATTGAGGTTCTCTTTTTTTTGCATACTGCTGCCGTCAAGCCCCCTTGTCATCTTGAGCCGATGGTACTGCAAAGGTTTTCGCTGACTTATTATAATATATAAATTACCCTTCAATGAGCTCATTGAAGGGTAATTTATATAATAGTGTCTCTTTAGATTCTGTTGTGCCTATCAGGGATTATTACTTTTGGCTTGAATGTAGCGGCTTCTTCGGGTGTCATTGTAGCGTATGCCATAATAATGGCAACATCGCCCGGCTGGAATTTGTGGGCTGCAGCTCCGTTAAGGCATATTACGCCTGAGCCGCGCTCGCCTTTGATTATGTATGTTACAATGCGCTCGCCATTGCTGTTGTTTACCACATGTACCATTTCGCCTTCAAGCATTCCTGCAGCGTCCATCAGTTCTTCGTCAATGGTGATGCTGCCCATGTAATGAAGGTTTGCTTCTGTTACTGTGGCGCAATGTATTTTTGATTTAAGCATCTGAAGCAGCATGTTATTCTCCTCCTTTGTATTTTATGTTATCTATAAGACGTATTTTACCGCAGAAAAGCGCAATGCATCCTACTATGTAGTCGCTCTCTTCCCATTCGCTGACCGGCTGAAGTGTGTTGCCGTCAACAATCTGGTAGTATTCAAGTTCCAAACCGGATGTGTTGTTGATTTCATTTTCAACGAATGCCTTTGTTTCGTTCAAAGAACTTCCTTTTGCTTTTTCTATGCTCGCAAATAGCGTGCGTGATATTGTAAGGGCGCGATGGCGTTCTTCGGGTGAGAGGAGGGTATTGCGGCTGCTCATTGCCAGGCCGTCCTGTTCGCGCACTATTGGACAGCCTATGATTTTTATGTTAAACTGAAGCTGGCGCACCATCTCTCTTATTATTGCAAGCTGCTGGAAGTCTTTTTCTCCAAAGTATGCTTTATGTGGCTCAACTGCATAGAATAGTTTGCTTACAATCTGTGCCACGCCGTTAAAATGACCGGGGCGGCATGCTCCCTCCATAACAGTGTCAAGAGGCTCAAAGGAGAACTGTCTTGTGTCTTCAGTAGGGTACATCTCTTCAACTGCCGGGGCGAATGCAACTGTTGCTCCTATTTTTTCAAGCATGGCGCAGTCGGCCTCAAGTGTGCGGGGATAATTCTTGAGGTCGTTCTTGTCATTGAACTGTGTGGGGTTTACGAAGATGCTTACTACAACAATGTCGTTTTCCTTTACGGCACGCTCTACAAGTGAAGCATGTCCGGCGTGGAGAGCGCCCATTGTAGGTACAAGGCCAATGCTTTCCCCTTTTGCACGGCATGTGTCAAGCATAGCCTTCAGCTCTTTTATTGTGTTTATGATTTTCATTTCTGAACTGTTTTTACGGTTTTTACCGTATTTTCTTAATTGCGAGTGCAAAGTAACAAACAAATAAGCACAAAAAGAAATAAATAAATTAAAATTATTTGCTTGTGGCTATATTCTGCCAATATATTTGCGCTTGTGTTTCCTGTTGCAGCATATCAAGAGGCAGTTCTGTTTTGCCTGGAACTCGTATCATTTGATTTTGCGCTTCTTAAAAAAAGTTTAATGCTTGTGGGGTTGCCTGATTTTTAGTAACTTTGCGATGCGCGGAATTTATTCGCTGTTGATTATAAGATGAAAGCAAACAAAATTTTATTTATTACTCAGGAAATTACACCGTTTGTTCCAGAATCAGTTTTGTCAAATGTTGGTCGCAATTTACCACAGGCAACACAGGACCTCGGTAAGGAAATCAGAATCTTTACTCCAAAGTGGGGTATAATCAATGAGAGACGTAACCAGTTGCATGAGGTTATACGTCTGTCGGGAATGAACCTTATTATTGATGATACGGATCACCCGCTAATCATTAAGGTTGCATCGTTGCAGGCAGCTCGCATGCAGGTGTACTTTATAGATAATGATGACTATTTCCACAACCGTTCCATGACTGTTGACGAGAATGGGGCAGAGTACGATGATAATGACGAACGTGCCATTTTCTTTGCCCGCGGTGTCATTGAAACGGTGAAGAAACTGCGCTGGTGTCCCGAGGTTATACATTGCCATGGCTGGATTTCTGCGCTTATACCGCTGTATGTGAAAAGGGCATATAACGAAGAGCCTTCGTTCCGTGATTCAAAAGTGGTAATATCTCTTTATGACGATAATTTCAAGGAGCAGCTTCCCGACAATTTCCTGCAAAAGGTTTTGCATAAGGAGATGCAGGCAGCCGACCTTGATGGCTTTTCTGCACCTGTTGCATATAATGAACTGGCGAAATTAGCAATAAAATATTCCGATGGCGTTATTGTGAATGGCGATAATGTTTCGCCTGAACTCATTGAATATGCAAAGTCCGTCGGCAAACCTGTACTTGACAAGCCTGCCGACGAGGAATATTATAACGCATGCAATGATTTCTATGACACTGTACTATAATTTGTACAGACTAGTTGAATGATGGTTTCTTGCTAAAGAAAGAGTAAAGCTTACAGATGAAAAATATTTTAAAGAGTCTTTTGTTTACTGCAGGCGCTCTGCTGGGGTTTGTTCAGTGTGACGACAATACCGAATCCATTGGCAGCAGCATTGTGCCCGAGGAGGATATAGTTGTGGCTGAGACAAAGATTTTCAATGCTTCCAGCAAGACGATTATGGCCAATGACTCAATCCTTGCAAATACAAACGAGGTGTATCTTGGCAAATATACTGATAGCGAATCGGGTACAGTGTTCACTTCGGACTTCTTGACCCAGTTTGCTTGCACCGAGGGGTTTGAGTTTCCGGCCGAAGGTGTAGAGGGCGATTCTGCAACCTACACTAAGCTGCGTCTTTATTTTGATGAATATTATGGCGATTCCCTGAATGCAATGCGTTGCGAGGTGTATGAACTTGACAATACTTTGCAGGAGGGTATTCCTTATTATACGAATCTTGACGCGGAGGAGTTCTACGATGCGCAAAAATCGCCATTGGCGGCAAAGACATTCAATGTGATTGATTTCAATGTTCACGATACAATACAGAACAGCGATAATTACTCAAGGCACATTGAGATTGTCCTTCCTAACAGTATTGGCAACAGATTTATAAGCAAGTTCTATGAGGTTGATGCCAATGGGGACAGCATAGGCAAAAAGTACTTTGCCAACTCCGAGGTATTTATAAATGAAATTTTCAAGGGCATATATGTGAAATGTACTCATGGCGATGGTACTTTGCTTAAGATTTACCGTACACGCCTTGATGTTGGCTTTCACAGGCTCATAGCAAGCAGCAGCGGTGAAAAGGATTCCATTCAGGCTCTTTCAGCGCCATTCTATTCAGGCAAAGAGGTTCTGCAGGCAAATAAATTTAATAACAACGACTTGAGTGCATTGCTTGCCGAAGAGGAGCATACTTATATAAAAACTCCTGCCGGCCTGTTTACCGAAGTGGAATTGCCGGTTCTTGATATAATTGAGAATTGCGACACTATAAACTCTGCAAAGATTGTCTTCACCCGTTATAACGAAGATGCAGGTTTTTCAACCACTCCGCATAAAAAGCTGCTTATGGTAAGGAAGGGGGATATGCATAAGTTCTTCCTTAAGAATAAGCTTGTTGACCAGAAAACATCCTATTTGGCATCTTTCAACAGCAGTAATAACACATATACCTTCAGCAATATTGCAGCTCTTGTGAAGCATTGCTACTACAATGAATATCTGAAGGGTGTTGAAAATGATGAGAATTGGGAACAGAAGAATGAAGATTGGAACAAGGTGGTACTTATTCCGGTAAGCACAACCGAGGACTCTAACGGAAGCGTTGTTAAGATTGTGCACGATATTAGTGTAAGCAGCATGCGTCTGCGCGGCGGAATTGAGTATGAAATTCCCATTGAAATTGTAACAAGCAAATATAAAAAGTGATTTTGCTTTGCGCCGCTTAATGGCTGGCATTGCAATATCATAACAAAGAATAAATGAGGCTGACTAAAAAGTAATTTTTAGCAGACTCATTTTTGTAGAGATGAATAAAAAGATGTAGTTCAAGGCTTGCGCAGCCTGAAAAACCGGAGTTTACTAAGCGTAAATGAGGATTTTGAAGGCAAGCGTAACGCAGAAATACACTTTTTAGTCATCTTCTTGTTTTGTCACCGCATATTTTGGCTCAGTAGCAAAAAGGTGTGGGTTAGCAAAATATTTGCGGTTGTAATAAAAAAACAGATCCCTCGTCGCTTCGCTCTGTCGTGATGAACAATTGCGCAATGATAAGCACAGGTAATTTCTTTAACCGGCACCGTTAAATTCCACAGCTTGAGCCTGTTTGATTTTTGGAAATAG
>JAFXAR010000037.1 GCA_017516885.1 Bacteroidaceae bacterium | reverse complement strand
TCGTGAATGGCAGAAAAATCGTGAATAAGTAATTATTCATGCACCAATTATCATTAGGGGATGGAGCAAATAAAAATGCTTCGTCCCCAAACTTGCACACCGAGGCCAGATTGTATCCGTAGAAAACAGCAACAAGCTATCTATTTAATTCAAGTAAAATTAAATAAATATCATTGTTCATATAAAAGAAAAACCAACTTGTAATTTTGCCTCAAGTTGGTTTTACTATTTTAAAAGCAGCACGCACTTACTCTCTTAGCCTTTCCTTGCCTTATAATGCACTGCAACCGCGACAACCAGTGTCAGCACTCCGCCAAGGAGATAAGCCAACGTGCGGTTCTCCATGCCGAACATCATCGGCGAGATGAATATATACGATGAACAGACGTAGGTCATTACAAGTGCCGGCAAAACACCTATTGCAACAGGCCTTTTCTTTTGGTAAAGGTAAACCGTGATGCACCACAATGTAATAACCGCCAGTGTCTGGTTGCACCATGCGAAGTAACTCCAGATTGTCTGGAACGGCAAGGCAAATATTATAAACATAGCACCGGCAAAAAGAGGTACAGATACAAGCATTCGCTTGAAGAAGCTCTTCTGCTCAATTCCGAACATATCGGCGACAATAAGCCTTGCGCAACGGAAGGCTGTATCGCCCGATGTTACGGCACAGCCCACAATGCCCACTAACACACAAGCTGCTACAACCGGGCCCATAGTGGTGCTTGTTATTATATCCACCATCTTCGCAGCACTGCCGCCATACTCCTCTATGGCATTGTTCAGGCCTTTTACTCCTCCCCAGAATGCCATGCCTATTGCCGCCCAAATGAGCGCGACAATGCTCTCGGCAATCATTGCGCCATAGAATATGCTGCGGCTCTGCTTCTCATTTGTCATGCATCGCGCCATCATTGGCGACTGGGTTGCATGAAAGCCCGAAATTGCACCGCAAGCAATGGTTGTAAAAAGCATTGGCACAATGGGGAACTTGCCAGGGTCTGCAATCTGGTTCTCTAACGACACAAGTTCGGGGATAGCATAACTATCGCTGTGGAACAGCAGCAAAAACAATATACTGCAGGCCATAACAAGAAGCGCTATGCCGAAAAGAGGATAAAAGCGGCCGATAATCTTGTCAATGGGCAACAGCGTGGCAAGGGTATAGTATATTAGAATTACAACAAGCACCATAAAAAGCTCCCACGACACATTGCTGAAAGCGACCGTTTCAAGTGCCGGAAGAGTGATGTTTGACGCGATAAGTTCGGCCGGCTGCGACATAAATACTGCACCCACAAGAACCATAAGGAACACTGAGAAAAGCCGCATGAACGCCCTTGTTCCGCTACCAAGGTATTTGCCAATGATTTCAGGCAGGCTTTGTCCGTTGTTCTTCAATGAAATTACGCCCGCCACAAAATCGTGCATAGCACCCATGAATATGCCTCCTAAGGTAATCCACAGAAATGCCACCGGACCGTATGCAGCGCCAAGCAGCGCGCCGAAAATGGGGCCAAGGCCGGCTATGTTCAGCAATTGGATAAGAAAAACCTTCCAGCGAGGCAGGGGAAGGTAGTCCACCCCATCGTACATTGTTTTTGACGGCACAGGATTAGAAGCGTCAATGCCGCACACCTTCTCAAGATATTTGCCGTATGTAAAATAGGCAGCAACAAGTGCCGCAAGACACACAAGAAATGTTATCATAGCAATCTGAATTTATTCAATTTATATTGGAAACTATCTTTCCGTCAGCAATCCTTATCTCTTCGTCATCGCACATCCGCCTCAAGAGCGCCTTCAGCTCTGCGTCAGTGACACCCGGAAGCGAGAGTTCCTGAATGCTGTGCACATCGCCATCGGCCAGCAGCTGCATAAGCGCATCCCTTCCTTTCTGCGGCAGTGCGCTCTTTTCATAGGCATTTCCTGCTGCACACACATCGCAACGGCCGCACTTGCCACTGCCCTTTTCGCCAAAGTACTCAAGCAAGGCCACACTGCGGCACTTATCCTCGGCAGACACATAGTCTATCACAGATTTTAGTCTGTCGGCAAATATCGCCTTACGCTCATCATACACCTCGGGAGAGAACCTCAGCTCGCTGCCTAAGACACGGTGACGCGAAAAGGTTATTACAGGGCATTTCTTTGAAGGAGCATACTGCACGAGTCCCATGTTGCTCAGCGATACAAAAATTTCATACATGCGATGGCGCGTAAGCTTTGTTATGCGCGACAAGTACCTCTCGTCAATGAATACCGTATCGGAAAACAGCCCGCTATAGTTGCGCAGAAGAGCATTTATCAGCACCTCATATTCGGCCGGCAGCCCTTTAAAACGGAAGAAGGCATCCTTGCCCACAACAAAGCGCACGCGCGACGAATACTCCCTCTCTTCAACATATTCAATATAGCCCATGCGGGCAAGTATTCTCAAGGCGCTGTCAGTCTGCAGTGCCGGGCGGTGATACTCCTTGCAGAAATCTCCTAAAGAGAACTCATAGGTGCAGTTCAGGCCATCGCCAAGAGCCATGCTGTAGTAGTAGCATATTTCATCATAAATATCCCTTATGAACTGCTGTGGCGGATAGTTGTCGGCAAGACGGCGCGCAACCGTCTGCCTGTCGGCACGGCTGAAAAGGGCAACTGCATAGGCAGTGTTTCCATCGCGGCCGGCACGTCCCGCCTCCTGAAAATAGGCCTCAATGGAACTTGGCAGGTCCATGTGAACAACCAGGCGCACATCGGACTTGTCAATGCCCATTCCAAACGCGTTGGTGGAGACCATAACACGCGCCCTGCCGTTTCGCCAAGCATCCTCCTTTGCGTCCTTGTCCTCCGGGTCAAGCCCCGCATGGTAGTATTCCGCAGTAACTCCATGCGAGAGCAAAAGGGCGCAAACCTCCTTGGTTTTCTTGCGGTTCTGGGTATATACTATGGCAGAGCCCTGAACACGGGAGAGGATGTGCAGAAGTTCCTGTATTTTATTCTCGGTGCGCCTTACCACATAAACAAGATTCTTGCGCCCGAAGCTCATGCTGTAGCAGTTCTCCTTTGGAAATCCCAGCTGCTGCTGTATATCCTTTACCACTGCAGCGGTGGCTGTTGCTGTAAGGGCAAGCACCGGAATACCGGGGAAAATTTCGCGCAGCTGTATTATGCGCCTGTATGCCGGCCTGAAGTCGTGCCCCCACTGCGAGATGCAGTGCGCCTCGTCAATAGTAATCAGCGCCACATTCACGCGCCGTATCTTCTTTAGGAAGAGTTCCGACTCTATGCGTTCTGGCGAAATGTAAAGGAACTTGTAATTGCCAAAGATGCAGTTCTCGAGCGCTGTCACAATGTCGGCGCTCTTCATGCCGGAATAGATGGCGGCTGCCTTTATCCCGCGGCTGCGCAAATTGGCAACCTGGTCCTTCATAAGCGCGATAAGCGGGGTTACAACAATGCAAAGCCCTTCTTTCGCAAGCGTAGGAACTTGAAACGTGATGCTCTTGCCGCCGCCTGTAGGCATGAGACCGAGCGTATCACGCCCGGCCCCTATGCTTTCGATAATCTCCCGCTGAACTCCGCGGAAGTCATCATATCCCCAGTACTGCTTTAGAATTTCCCTGTACGTCATACCTCTCAACGAAAGGCTTTAGTGTGTATGCTCTCTATCTGCAACTGCACCTCGCCATGCTTGTAGGCATTATCCTCAAGGGTATAACAGATGTCAAACGACTGCTTCGACTTTATATATTTTGCCTGACGGCTCTGTCCGAATGCAATTCCGTTAAGTATTGTATTTGACTTGTTGTCAACGAGTTCGAGCTTTATATGCTCCTGACGGCGGCCAACAACCTTGCTTGTTCCATAATCGCACACATTGCAGGTGCAGAACACCGGCTTGGGATTATCCGGGCCGTGGGGAGCGAATTTCTTGAGGTCGGAGAAGAAACGGCGTGTAATCTGCTGGAAGTCAATCTCGGCATCAATTTCAATCACCGGGTCGGTCTGCTCGGGCAGAATGTTCTCGGCCACATACTCCTCAAAGCGGCGCGCAAAGGCCTCCACATTCTCAACCTTCAGGGAGAATCCCGCAGCATAAGTATGGCCGCCGAAGTTGTCAAGCAGGTCGCGGCAGCTCTCCATAGCCTTGTAGACATCAAATCCTGTCACCGAACGTGCCGAACCGGTTGCAATATCACCCGAGCTTGTTATCACCACAGCCGGACGATGATAGACCTCTGTGAGGCGCGATGCCACGATGCCTATTACTCCACGATGCCAGTCGGCATTGAAGATTACAATGGCACGCCTCTCGTCAAAGCTCTCAAGTCCTTCAACAATGCGGTTAGCCTCTTCGGTCATGCTCTTGTCGAGTTCCTTGCGCGTTTCGTTGAACTCGTTTATCTGCTGCCCCATGTCAAGCGCAGCGCGCAGATTGTTTTCAATGAGCAGCGAAACGGCAACCTCGCCGCGCTGGATGCGGCCCGAAGCGTTAATGCGCGGGCCTATCTTGAAGATTATATCGTTTATACTTATCTCCTTTTCGCTCAGGCCGCAAATCTGAATAATTGCCTTAAGGCCTACGCTCGGGCTCATATTTATCTGCTTTATGCCATGAAAGGCAAGTATGCGGTTCTCGCCCATGATGGGAACGAGGTCCGATGCGATGCTCACGGCAACAAGGTCGAGCAGCGAATAGAGCTGTTCGGCCGGAATCCCATTGTCCATTGCAAACGCCTGCATAAACTTGAAGCCTACGCCGCAGCCCGACAGGTGCGGATAGGGGTAAGTGGAATCAGTGCGCTTGGGGTTGAGTATGGCAACTGCGCAAGGCAGAACCTCATCGGGAACATGATGGTCGCACACAATGAAGTCTATGCCCAATGACTTTGCATAGGCTATCTCCTCAATCGCCTTTATTCCGCAATCGAGCACAATTATAAGCTTCACGCCTGTAGAATAAGCGTAATCCACACCTCGCTTTGATATTCCGTAACCGTCCTCATTGCGGTCGGGAATATAATAGTCGATATTCGACGAAAACTGCTGCAGGAACTTATACACCAAAGCCACGGCTGTTGTGCCGTCAACATCGTAGTCGCCATAAACAAGAATACGCTCCTTTTTCCCAAGAGCCTTGTTCAGACGCTGTACAGCAACATCCATGTCGTTCATAAGGAACGGATTGTGAAGATTGCTGAGCTTTGGCCGGAAGAAATTCCTTGCTTCGGCAACAGAAGCAATGCCTCTTTTCATAAGCAATTCGCAAAGTATGGGACTCATGTCCAACTCTGCCGATAGCGCCTTAGCCGCTACAGTCTGCTGATATGTCGGAGGCTGATATTTCCATTTCTGACCCATTTATATATTTTTTTATTCTTTGCTTTGCTAATGAAGAGATTCATTATCGGCAACACGCCTCTTTCCGCCCAAGAATCGATACTCTGATTCTACGCTCTATTGCATCAAATACACTATTGCAGCCACGCACCGGCCGCCATTAAAACGGCGCATATCTCTTCAACTTGTAAAATTACAAAAACAGTTTGTATATTCTGCCATTAAATTTATATTTTTTCTGCAAAATAACAGTTTTTAAAGATTGCCCATGCCGCGCTCTGATGCAACAGGCATTTTTTCCTCTTTTCATCGGAAGAATTTCACGCCATTCTGTATCCCTTTCATTTCTTTGTTGTATATTTGCGGTAACGACCTGCAAGGCAAAAACCACAAACAAGCTGTTCCACTGTAATTCAAATGAAATTAAGCATAATAGTTCCGGTATACAAGGTAAGGCGCTACCTGCAGCGATGCATAGAGAGCATTCTGCAGCAGACTTACACCGACTATGAGCTGATTCTCGTAGACGACGGTTCAACCGACGGCAGCAGTGTTATATGCGACCGGTACGCCCAGGAGTGCGACAAGGTAAGGGTCATACACAAGAAGAATGGCGGACTTTCATCGGCACGCAATGCAGGCATAGCGGCAGCAAGAGGAGAGTACATTACTTTTGTCGACGGCGATGATGCCGTAGCATCGGGCACATACTACTACAACATGCACATTCTGTTGTCAAACCCCGACATTGACATCATTGAATTTCCCTTTGTAGAGCATTACGAATCTCCAAGAAGCAAGATAGTTACATTCAAGCCCGAGAAGGTATCGGGCAACAGCAACATATTCCCCGACTGGATTGCAAGAAAAGGATACGAGCACTGCTTTGCATGGAACAAGATATACCGTTCCGAACTGTTCTTTTTTGTGCGCTACCCCGAAGGAGAGGTTTTTGAGGATACGCTCATAACCCCTATCCTCTACAGCAGCTGCGAGAATGTATACTATTCCGACTGCGGGTTCTACTACTACTACGACAATGAAGGCAGCATAAGCAACAGCCACAGCCTTGCCGGACACATGCAGCTTTACCGCAACTACGTTACACTGCACAATAAGGCATCGGAAATACCCGGGCAGGAGGAAAACTGCAATGACATTCTGCTTCATTGCATAGACTTCCTCACCGACATCTACCGCTGCGCCGACTGCAACAAGCAACAGCGCAAAGAGGCCTTGGCACTGATTAAGGGAAAAAGAATTGCCATAGACGAACTCTGCAAAATGGAAATTCCGCTGATTAAGAAGATAAAATACACATCGTTTGCCTTGTTTGGCGCAGGTTTTCACTGCCGCTTACTCTCAATGTTACATAAAAAACTGAAATAACCATGCTGCTGTCAATTGTAATTCCACACTACAATCTGCCAAAGCCTATGCTTACACGCTGCGTTGCAAGCATAATCAAGCAGGAAATACCCGAGGAGAAATACGAAATAATTGTAGTGGACGACGGTTCTGCAGAACCGCCGCTATGGCTCAGCAGCATATTCAAAAGCAGCAACATTAGAGTGATTGCAGCTGAGCACGGCGGCCCGGGCGCAGCACGCAACAGAGGAATGGAAGAGGCCGCGGGAAAATATATAATGTTCGCTGATGCCGATGACTACCTCATCACAAACGGTGAGATACACCACTGCCTGAGCAAGCTCGAAGAGGAGGAAAGCCCCGACATTCTACGCTACAGATACATTGTAAGCACAGACAAGAAATACCCCAAGGTAAAGAAGATAAAGTTCGGCAAAACCGTCAGCGGCGCTGAGTACATGGCCAAGAACAATCTGCCCGGCAGCCCATGCTGCTACTTCTTCAAACGCGAACTGGCTGCAAACAAAGGAATAAAGTTCCCTGCAAACATATTCCATGAAGACGAGGAATTCAACACAATACTCCACTACCACGCCGCAACGCTCACAGAGTGCAATGCCTATCTCTACCTTTACTGCATTAGAGAAGGCTCTACTACAGCAAACAGCTCCGCAGAATTTGAAGAGGCAAGGCTTGACAATCTGTTTCACATAATCGAGAGATTAGTATATTTCAGAAGCAGTTTCTCTGAGCACGCCACCCCAATGCAAAAGAAAGCCATTGACCGCAAGCTCAACACGCTGGCCACAGATGCAATGCTCAACCTTTTTTATGCCGGCAAAAGCGCCCCGGAAATTTGGGAAGCATGCAAGGCACGCCTTTCCCCGCTGTCGCTCTACCCTATCCCCGCAGCATCATATTCAATAAAATACTGCATATTCCGCCTTTTGGCAAACAGCAAATACGGACTTAAGCTGCTCAGGAAACGCATTCCTGCACATAAACCGGCAAAAAAATGAGGATACTCCTTTTAGGCGAATACAGCAACGTCCACTGGACACTTGCCGAGGGGCTTCGCTCCCTTGGGCATGAAGTTTGCGTTGTAAGCAACGGCGACTTTTGGAAGGACTACAAAAGGGACATCTCATTAGTACGCAAATACAGCAAGACCGGCGGAATGCTCTACCTCATAAAAACATGGCTATTGCTGCCAAAATTCCGCAACTACGACATTGTGCAGATAATAAACCCCATGTTTCTTGAGCTGAAGGCTGAACGCATATTCCCAATATACCGCTACCTTAAGAAACACAATAAAAGAGTGTTCATGGGCGCTTTCGGCATGGATGCTTTTTGGATTGAGGCATGCACACGCAAACCTTACATTTTCAGATATTCCGATTTTAACATAGGTGACAAGGAGGTGCTGAACAGCTACACTGCCGAGCAGAAAGCCGACTGGCAAAACACACCAAAAGAACGCCTCAACAAGGAGATTGCCAATGACTGCGACGGAATAATAGCAGGAATGTATGAATATTATGCGGCCTACAAGAACGGTTATGAAGGGAAACTGGCATACATTCCACTACCTATTCCGCGTGCCGGGGAGAAAGCATGCAGGCTATACACCCCTGACAGAAAAATAAGGTTCTTCATTGGAATACAGAAGAGCCGAAGCATATACAAGGGAACAGACATAATGCTGAAAGCACTTGAACGCATACATGAGGATTACCCCGATGAATGCGAGATAATGAAAGCCGAAAATGTTCCTTTTGAGCAATATTCGCAAATGATAGAGAACTGCGACGTGCTGCTTGACCAGCTCTACGGCTATTCTCCGGGCATGAATGCCCTTCTTGCCATGTCAAAGGGCAAGATTGTGGCAGGAGGAGCCGAAGAGGAGTGCTATGAAATACTTGGCGAAAAGAATCTGCGTCCAATGGTAAATGTAACTCCAAGCGAAGAGAGTGTATACAAGGAACTGGAGCGTTTAATTTTAGAGAAAGAGAGAATTCCGCAAATGCAGGCAGAAAGCATTGAATTCATAAGCAAGCATCACGACCCTGCAAAGGTGGCTAAAGAATATCTGAACTTCTGGTGCAGATAACATGACAAAAAAAACATAAAGCGTGCGGCCAAAGGCCGCACGCTTTATGTTTTTCTGCTAATCCATTACTCTGCCGCAACAGTCTCCTTGCGGATAGCCTTGGTGCGGATTTCCTCGCAAATGGCTGCAACGAATTCAGCTATAGGCTTAACGCCTTCGTCGCCGGCAAAGCGGCTGCGCACTGCAACGGTGCGGTTTTCCTCCTCCTGCTGGCCAAGCACAAGCATGTAGGGCACACGGTTGTTGCGTGCTTCACGAATCTTGTAGCCAATCTTTTCCGAGCGGTTGTCCACATGAACAAGAACACCATTCTTCTTCAGTTCGGCCGCCACTTCATAAGCATAGTCGCCATACTTTTCCGAAATTGGAAGTATGCGTACCTGCTCAGGAGCAAGCCATGTAGGGAACTTGCCCTCGTATTTCTCAATGAGCCATGCAAGAGTGCGCTCATAGCAGCCCATGCTTGTACGGTGAATGATGTAAGGACGGACCTTCTCGCCATTCTGGTCAACATAGTACATATCAAACTGGGCAGCAAGCAGAGCGTCCCACTGTACAGTAATCATGGTATCCTCCTTGCCGTACACATTCTTTGCATTTATGTCAACCTTAGGACCGTAGAATGCAGCGCCGCCAGTCTCCTCAATAAATGGAATCTCAAGTTCGTTAAGCATCTGGCGGATATGCTGCTGTGTCTCTTCCCAAACCTCAGCCTCGCCGATATACTTCTTGCGGTTCTCCGGGTCCCACTTTGCAAGCACATATGTAACATCGTTCTGCAAGCCAAGCGTCTCCATAACATGCTTTGCAAGGGCAAGACAGTTCTTAAACTCCTCAACCATCTGGTCGGGACGCACAATAAGATGGCCCTCGCTGATAGTGAACTGGCGAACACGCGTCAAGCCATGCATCTCGCCTGAATCCTCGTTACGGAAGAGCGTTGAAGTCTCGCTGTAGCGCAATGGCAGGTCGCGGTATGAGTGATGCGACGATTTGTATACATAATACTGGAAGGGGCAGGTCATTGGACGCAAAGCAAAAACCTCCTTGTCGTTCTCCTCATCGCCGAGGACAAACATGCCATCCTTGTAGTGATCCCAGTGACCCGAAATCTTGTAAAGGTCGCTCTTTGCCATAAGAGGGGTTTTTGTGCGCACATAGCCCCACTCGTTATCCTCAAGGTCCTCAATCCAGCGCTGCAAGGTCTGCACAATCTTTGCGCCCTTTGGCAACAGCAGGGGAAGTCCCTGGCCTATTACATCTACAGTGGTGAAAAGCTCCATTTCACGGCCAATCTTGTTATGGTCGATATTCTTTATGTGCTCAAGATGCGCAAGATAAGCCTCGCACTCCTCCTTTGTAAAGAATGCAGTACCATATATGCGGGCAAGCGACGCGTTGTTCTTGTCACCTCTCCAATAAGCGGTTGAGGTAGAGAGCAGCTTGAATCCCTTTATAAGGCGTGTATTAAGCAGATGCGGGCCCATGCAGAGGTCGGCGAAATCATCCTGAGAATAGATTGTAATTCTCTCCTCGCCCGGGATAGCATCAATAAGTTCAATTTTGTAGGGTTCGTTCTTTGCCTTCATCATAGCAATAGCCTCGTCACGCGTAACCACCTGACGCTCAATGCGCGGGCTCTGCTTGATTATCTTTTTCATCTCCTTTTCTATGGCCTCAAGATTCTCCTTTGTGAACGGAGCGCACTCAAAATCGTAGAAGAATCCGGTTTCAGTAGCAGGACCTATAGTGAGCTTGGCCTCGGGGAAAAGATGCTTTACAGCCTCGGCCATGATATGTGTTGTAGTATGGCGGAGCACCATTAGCGCCTCTTTTGAGTCCAAAGCAACCAATTCGGCCGATACGCCGTCGGCCGGAACGTCACGCAGGTCAATAACCTCATCGCCCACCTTTGCAGCAACATAGCTGCTGAGCAGTTTGGGGTCAACAGAAGAGATTAGTTCAATATATGACTTTCCCTCTGCGGCAAATTCATTGACATTGCCATTAAATGAAATTTTAATCATATTCTTAGTCTTTAATCATTTTATACATATTAGAACACGTTGCGCAGCAGCGAGCGCAGGCTATGTTCGCGTGCTAGCGCAAAGATAGCAGCAAGCGAACGAAAAACATGAAGAACACTTCAATGTTTATCACAGCGAGCGCAGGCTATGTTCGCCGGCACGGCAAAGATAGCAGCAAGTGAGCGAAAAACATGAAGAACACTTCAATGTTTATCACAGCGAGCGCAGGCTATGTTCGCGTGTTAGCGCAAAGATACGAAGAACTCGCGTAATTACGCAAGGATTCATAAAATTTATGATTCTGAAAACCTTGCGAAAAATTCAGCAAAAGGACCATTACACAATAAACAGCAGTTCCCTGTATTTTGGCAGCGTCCAAAGCTCATTGTCAACCACCAGCTCAAGCTGGTCAATGTGCTGGCGTATCTCCTCAAGCATCGGCGCCACCATATCGTGATAAGCAATAGCCTTTTCACGTTCAAGGGTAATGCGGTTCGCAACCTTTCTGCGCTCCACAAGTTCAGCAACAAGGCGGCGTATCTCCTCAACATGCCCCGCCATCTGCTTTACCAGTTCAATATTGCCCGAAGAAAGACGGTCGCCCTCCTCCTTGCCTATCACTTGTTCCATCTTTATGACATTATCAAGCAATGAACTCTGGTACTTTGTGGCTGTGGGAATAATGTGGTTCAAGGCCAGGTCACCAAGCACCCGCGCCTCTATCTGAATCTTTTTCGTGTACATTTCCCACTTTATCTCATTGCGGGCACGGAGTTCAGTCTCGGTCATAACCTCCATCTTGCGGAACATCTCTACACTCTCCTTGTCAAGATAGCGGTCGAAGACCAAAGGCGCGCTTGCCTCGCAGTCAAGACCACGATGCATCGCCTCCTCACACCACTCCTTGCTATAGCCGTTGCCGTCAAAACGCACCGGCTTGCTGTACTTTATATACTTGCGTATTACTCTCACAAGGGCATCCTCCTTTGCCAGGCCCTTGTCAATCAGCACATCCACTTCGTTCTTGAAGATAGTCAGCTGCTCGGCCATGGCTGTATTAAGAGCAATCATTGCCGAAGCGCAGTTAGCCTCAGAGCCCACCCCGCGGAATTCAAATCTGTTACCGGTGAAGGCGAACGGAGAGGTTCTGTTCCTGTCGGTATTGTCAATCATCAGTTCGGGAATCGCCGGAATATTGAGCCTCAGTTCGCGCTTGCTAAGTATTTTCACCACATCGTCAGTTGTCTCCATGTGGTCGAGCACCGATGAGAGATGCGACCCGAGGAAACTTGAAATTATGGCGGGAGGCGCTTCGGCCGCTCCCAAACGGTGGGCATTTGCAGCCGACATTATGCTTGCCTTGAGAAGGCCATTGTGACGGTAAATTGCCGCAAGGGTGTTCACAACAAAAGTAATGAAACGCAGATTCTCCTTGTCGCTCTTTCCCGGAGCCATAAGCAAAACACCGGTATCTGTCCCTAATGACCAGTTATTATGCTTTCCCGAACCGTTAACCCCCTTGAAAGGCTTTTCGTGCAGCAGCACACGGAAACCGTGACGGCGCGCAACCTCCTTCATTATAGCCATTATGAGCATATTATGGTCTACTGCAAGATTGCACTCTTCATATATTGGGGCAAGCTCAAACTGATTGGGGGCGGCTTCGTTATGGCAAGTCTTTGCCGGAATACCCAGTTTCATTGCCTCAATCTCAAGCTCCTTCATGAAAGCCGCCACGCGCTTGGGAATAGAACCGAAATAGTGGTCCTCAAGCTGCTGGTTCTTGGCACTGTCGTGCCCCATGAGAGTGCGGCCGGTGAGCAGCAAATCGGGGCGTGCAAGCAGCATGCCTTCATCAACGAGGAAGTATTCCTGTTCCCAGCCCAAATAGGTAGTTACCTTTTTTACATTCTTGTCAAAATAACGGCAGACGTCAGTCGCAGCCTTGTCAACTGCACGCAGAGACTTAAGAAGCGGTGCTTTATAGTCAAGCGCCTCGCCGGTGTACGAAATAAATACAGTGGGCACGCAAAGGGTGTCGTCCATAAGAAATGCCGGAGATGTCGGGTCCCATGCGCTATAGCCGCGCGCCTCAAATGTGCTGCGTATTCCACCATTCGGGAATGACGATGCATCGGGCTCCTGCTGAACAAGCAGCTTGCCTGAGAACTCCTCAAGAACACCGCCTTTTCCATTATGCTCAATAAACGCATCGTGTTTTTCGGCCGTAGTCTCAGTAAGCGGATGAAACCAGTGAGTGTAATGCGTAGCGCCATTTTCCACAGCCCAGCGTTTCATGCCTTCGGCAACACTGTCTGCAATTGAACTGTCAAGTGGAGCATCATTGTCAATAACGTCAATAAGTTTGCTATAAACATCCTTTGGGAGATATTTGAACATTTTCTCCCTATTGAACACCTTTACTGCAAAATAGTCCGATGGACGTTCTGCACAATCGGGCACTTCGACAGCCTTTTTGGCGAAAGCCGCGGTAACCACTTCGAATCTTAGTTTTGACATACTGGAAAGTTCTATTGTGTCTGTTTCTCTATAAAATACAAAACGGCAGCAAACATCCAATTTTGACAGCAATTCAAAAACAGCAGTTTTTAATTACTTTTTGAAAGTTCGCAAAACAGATGCAAATATAACAGCATTGCGCCACAGAACAAAGTTTTTCAACAAAAAGGAGAGAACTTTAGAGACAAAATCCCAAAAAGTAAGGAACATTTATTAAAAAGCGAGAGATTCTTACGTTAAATTCTAAAAACTTGCAGTAAAATTCAAAAACAGCCGCCCAATAACACAAATGACATTTTGCAAGCAAACAGCAACAAACAACAACACTTTGACAAAAATCTCAAATTTGAAAAAACAAAAGCAACTGCCATGATTGCTGCCATGATTGTTTAATCATTTTTAAAAAATTATCCAATTTTATACACAAAACAAATATTATTTGAATAACTTTGTATGTGACAACCGCCAATGATATTGGCACGCTACGGCAGACACCCCCTTTTGAAGGGATATAGCTTTTGACACACAATACAATAACTAACCATAACATTATGCTTAAGCAAATTATCAATGCCAAAATCCTCACACCTCAGGGTTGGCTGAAAGACGGTTCTGTTATCATTCGCGATAACAAGATTCTTGAGGTAACAAACTGTGACCTTGCTGTAATAGGCGCAGAAGTTGTTGACGCCAAGGGCATGTATGTAGTTCCCGGCGGTGTAGAAATCCACATCCACGGCGGTGGCGGCTGCGACTTTATGGAAGGAACAGAAGAGGCATTTCGCGGCGCAATAAAGGCGCACATGAAGCATGGCACAACAAGTATCTTCCCCACCCTTTCATCATCAACAGTGCCAATGATTGAGGCTGCAGCAGAGACATGTACCAAGCTTATGGCAGAGCCAAACAGCCCGGTTCTTGGCCTGCACCTTGAAGGACACTACCTAAACATGGCAATGGCCGGCGGACAGCTGCCCGAAAACATTAAGGACCCCGACCCCAACGAGTACATTCCGCTTGTAGAAAAGTGGAACTGTATCAAGCGTTGGGACGCTGCGCCCGAACTTCCCGGAGCAATGCAGTTCGGCAAGTATATTACTTCAAAAGGCATTTTGGCATCGGTAGCTCACACCCAGGCCGAATACGAAGACATTCACGCAGCACGCAAGAACGGCTATACACACGCAACTCACTTCTACAACGCAATGCCGGGTTTCCACAAACGCCGCGAGTACAAGTACGAAGGCACTGTAGAGAGTATCTATCTGCATGAGGACATGACTGTTGAGGTTGTTGCCGACGGCATCCACGTTCCGCCAACAATCCTTCGCCTCATACACCACATCAAGGGAGTTGAGCGCGCATGTGTTATAACAGATGCTCTTGCATGTGCAGCAAGCGACAGCACAACAGCATTCGACCCGCGAGTAATCATTGAGGACGGCGTTTGCAAGCTTGCCGACCGCACAGCACTTGCCGGTTCTGTAGCCACTATGGACCGCCTCATACGCACCCTGGTACAGAAAGCCGAAATTCCTCTTGAGGATGCAGTGCGCATGGCATCCGAAACTCCTGCAAAGATTATGAATGTATACGACCGCAAGGGTTCATTGCAGAAGGACAAAGATGCAGACGTAATGATTCTTGACGAGAACTTGAACGTACGCGCCGTGTGGGCTATGGGCAACTTAGTTGAAGGAACATACACCCTGTAATGACATAAAAACCACCAAATAGGGCTGCCAGCTAGTTGGCAGCCCTATTTATATTATATTTGTACACACAAAAAAAACAGGCTCAGTAGAAATTTACTGTGTGTAAGGCAATTTTGGTATAATAGAATTATTCGTTTTACCCTTAATCTGTTGTCGTTTATTCTCCTGTTTTCGTTCTATCACATACTTTTCATGACTGAAAAGTATGCAAAAGGTCCCGGCACACGGAAATTCCAGTCAACCTCTTTTTGGTTCAAGAGTCGCAAGCGACATCTTTCAGTCAAAGAGGTCTTGCCGCTTGAACTTTCTGTTTGATTTTTGGGTGCTGCGGAACTCCCTCAGTTACCCGCTTGCAAGCAAGCGTGTAACCAACGGTCAAACAATCCTCGCACTATTTCCAAAAATCAAACAGGCTCAAGCTGTGGAATTTAACGGTGCCGGTTAAAGGAATTACCTGTGCTTATCGTTGCGCAATTGTTCATCCCGACAGAGCGAATGAAGCGACGAGGGGTCTGTTTTTTTATTACAACCGCAAATATTTTGCTAACCCACACCTTTTTTCTACTGAGCCAAAAAAAACAGGTTCGCATCTGCGAACCTGTTTTTGTCATATATGTTT
>JAFXAR010000007.1 GCA_017516885.1 Bacteroidaceae bacterium | reverse complement strand
TCACTTAACCAAAACCTTTTTGCCGTTAACGACATAGATACCGGGAGCTGTGATAGCCTCGATACGGCGACCTGTAAGGTCATAGATAACTGTACTCTGTTCTCTGTTATCTGTTATCTGCTCTATGCCTGTTGTGCCCTCACCGAAACGGAAACCATTGCTTGCCTGTGCTGCTGCAGGAAGAGCGCTTGCCGGCAGATATGCCTTGCCCGCGTTGTTGAGGAAGACAACTGATGTACCAGCGCTATGGCTCACTTCCTTTGTTGCAGCCTTGTAGAATCCAACTCCTTCGGTGGGGTTTGACAACACGTAAGCGTTTTCTGTTACATTTGTACTTGCAAATGTTCCCTTGAGAAGGTTGCCACTTACTGCTGCAGCATCTGCATCTGATACATTGAATGTATATTCGCCCTCTGCACCCTCAAGAACAACGGCTGTGTTTGCAGGAACAACACCTGAAATCTCAGTCAAGGATACAAATCCGTTATTTACGCCCTCGCTTGTGATGTAGTATGCCTTTACGCCTCCTGGAATCTCAACATTGGCAGGAACGTAGAATGTAGAGTAGCCTGCATTGGTGATAGATGCTGTGTATACCTCGGCCTCTGTCAATTCATATACATAGTGGATTGTCCAACCACCAGGACCAGTGTTATATGTAGGAGTACCGGTGTCGCCGGCCTGAACGTTAATCCAGTTTGCGCCCTTAACAAAACGTACAAGGTTTGCATCATTGCTACCACTAATATATGGGTTTGCGTCAGCGTCACCATTGAATGTTCCTTCAGTGCCAGGAGCTGTTGCTGTGAATGCTGCAGCTTCGTCAACTGTACCAAAATCCTTTGGAGCAGATGTCTGCATATAATCACCGTTCAGTTTCTTCAAACGGTATGAACCGGCCTCACCTTTTGTTACAGGCTCCCAAACGAATACTGCATCGTTAGTGAATTCCTCCTCGCTATAAGGTACAGAACCTGTGTTACCGACAAACCAACGGTTGTTTGTGCGTGAAAGATTCTTGATAGCAATATAAGTAGGTTCTGTCTTCGCCATAAGTTCTGCTGCTGTCAACTGATTTGAGATTGCAAAAGCAGCCTCAAAAGCGTAAACTGCGGCTTCAACTGTTGAAAGAATTTCTGCGTCAAGGTCAGCAACTTCTACAACCTGATGTCCGTTTCCTGTATCTGTCAAGTTAGTCCAACCGCCATTCCAGGTGATAAGGCCTTCGCCGTAGTCGCTTGAATGGTTGGCAACGCAACTGCCATCGTTCTTTGTAGTGAACATTATAGGATGAGTTATGAGGGCAGTTGTTTTAAAAGTAACAGCAACAGGATTTTCAGACATTGGAACAGATGCATTTGCAGTTGTACTCATTTCGCCCAAGAACATTGCCTTACCAAGGTTATAAAGGTAAAAATTACCTTTAGCTGATTTATATACAGTCCACTTGAAATAGTCTGTATTTGTATCACTTACTGTTGTTCTTGCTGTAGAAATGGCATTAGCGCTTGTTGCTGTTGTACCCATTGCGCCGCGCTGAGTTACGAAAGTGTAAACCTTGCCGTTAACAAAATCCGAAGCATTTAAAACCAGTGTAGGCTCATACTCTCTCATTTCCCACAAAGAGCAAGCATTGCCACTGCCAGGGCCACCATTATGATAGTTACTCTTCAAATATGGAGTGCCACCAGTGTAATTGTTATTAAGATAGTAATCACTACCGCATCCAAAAGTAACTACGCCTGAAGTATGACCAGGAGTATTCAATGTCCACACTGTTTTCCCAGTCTCTTCGGTCACCAATGCGGAACCATTCGCAGAATTGTTAAGATACTTATCACCGGCTTTAATGTAATAACCACCTTCTGCCGCTTCAAATTTAATGCGTACAGCTGTTGTTGAACGACCATTAATTTCACCGGCATCGGTAACACCAATGTACTGAGCGTGATCTGCAGCCTTACACTTAAGTGTGTAATACTTCTCGGTATTGATAGAAGTTACCACCGTCTGCGCTATTGCACCTATTGTTATGAACAACGATGCGATTAATAGAGTAAATTTTCTCATAGATTAAAGTTAACTTATTAATATTTTATATAATTCCTTAATATCGGGACAAAATTAGCAACAAGTTAACTTTTTACCCCCCCCCGAAATGTTAAATACATTTAACAGATAGAAATTTTATACAATCGCAGCATTTTTATAGACAAGACCAACTGCTTGTTGTACAATAACGTCAATAAGGGGATTACACTCAGGGAAAACTTAAACTCATCTTAAAAAACTGCGTTTTCCTACAAAAACAGCCCCCAAAAGGTGCGTTTTCCTATAAAAGCAGCAACAATTTGCAGTAACAATCAAAAAGGAACTTTCGTCTCAAGGGATATTTCTTCACCTGTTACAGGGTGACAAAATGTCAATGACGATGCATGAAGCATGAGCCTGCCGGCGACATTGCCGTAAAGCGCATCGCCGACGATTGGAGTATCAAGCCCCTCCCTGCATGCTGCATGCACACGTATCTGATGCGTGCGGCCGGTGATAGGCTCGAACTGCACTAAGGCACACTCTTTTCCGTTTTTAAAGATGGTTTTCAGGACCTTGAAGCGTGTAACAGCCTTCTTTCCCACGGCAAAATCAACCTTTTGGCGAGGACGGTTGATATAGTCCTCGGCAAGGGGCACTTCAATCATTCCTTCGCCATTTGCAGGAATGCCGTCGAGCAAGGCAATGTACTTTTTCGAAACTTCGCGCGATGCGAACATCCGCTGCATTGCCTTATATACCTCTATGGATTTTGCAGCTACAAGAAGCCCCGAAGTTGCCATATCGAGGCGATGTACCACATAGAGTTCATTGCTTCGCAGATAGCTCTCGCGCAGCCACTGCTGCACCGATGTACCGCCGACTATGCCAGGCACGGAGAGAACGCCCGAAGGCTTGTCAACAGCTATTATATAGTCGTCTTCATACACGACTGCAACAGATTCTATTTCGCCGCCCCTCTCCAGGGCATTCTCCTCGACATCAATCCCTTGCAGCATATATGAGAGTATAGGCTCGCACTTGCTCTTGCACGAGCCGTAGAAACAGCCGTCGCGACGCACCTCACCGGAAGGAGAGTCCCCTACCCAGAACTCGGCCATTGCAAGCGGCTTGTAGCCGTGCAAGTAGGCGTATTGCAGCAGCTTGGGTGCCGCACATTCGCCGGAGCCGGCCGGCGGCAGGTTGCCGGTAGCTGTGGAAAAGATTTCAAGAAGAGTCTTCTCTTCACCAAACGCGTTGCGCACCTTGAACTGCGTGAAGAGCCACTCCTGCAAGGCCGCCGAACGCACTTTGCGCTCCTCTTTAAGCCTTGCAATATCGGCTTTGAACGATGCAACGGCCTCTTCGGCCCCGGATATCTTCTGTTGCCACTTTGCAGTGGCACGTTTAAGCTCGGCCTTCTGGAACTGGCTTTCGCGCACAAGCAATGCATCTTCTTCGCTTGTAAGCGCACGGGAGGAGCGCAATGCAGTGCGCCTTGCCTTGCTCTCGCGCATGGAAATGCGCATAGCCGAAAGTTCCTCTTCCATCGTTTTCCTTAAATACGCGACTGCCTCAACAGCTGCCACATAGCAGCAATCGTTCTCTTTCTCCCTTATTTTGCCATTCAAAAGAGATATACTCTCCTCTTCTTGCTTGAAGTAGCCCGACGGTGAAAGAAGGTCATAGACCGGCGGCACAAAGCCGTCGAGCATGTTGCTGCCGGCCAGAAGGCCCGAAAAGGCCGCAAGATAGCCTACACTACCGTCACTGCACTGCACGATGAGCACACCGAACATCTTGCCCTTTGCCACCTCGGCCGACAAGGCCTCATCGCATGACAAAATGTCACGCACCGCACCGGCTGCAATGACGCATAGCCTGTGCGGTGAGTAATAGAAGGGATTATTGAAACGGGAAGGCAGCTCCTGGGGCTGCACATCCTGCGCAAAACGGTGCAGGAGTTCC
>JAFXAR010000036.1 GCA_017516885.1 Bacteroidaceae bacterium | reverse complement strand
TAATTTTTTCTTTCATAACAGAATTTGCGGCATACCGAATGAACAACTTCTTATACAGTAGCAAATTTATGAATTTTAAGGAAACAGAAGCGATTAAACGAACTATTTTTACAAAACAAATGAAGTTGCACCATTCGGTGCAACTTCATATTGAGCTATATCAATTATATTGATTCTATTACTCAGCGCGGAGTGTGAAACGCTGGAAGCCTGTTGCGGTAAGTTCCTTGTCGAAACCTTTCAAGAAGTCAGCAACAGAAATCTTCTCGTTCTGGCAGTAGCCCTGCTGGAGCAAGCAAACTTCCTTGTAGTACTTCTGAATGCGACCATCAGCAATACGCGCAATCATATTCTCAGGCTTGCCCTCTTCGCGTGCCTTTTCCTCAGCAACAACACGCTCCTTAGCAACCAAAGCCGGATCAAGGTCCTCGCTTGTGAGTGCAAGAGGCGCAGAAGCAGCAATCTGCATAGCAATCTCGTGACCAGCCTCCTCGCAAGCCTGTGACAATGCTACCATTGTACAGAGCATATTCTTCTTCTGGTGATTGTATGTATATACATTCTCAGCAACGAGAGTCTTGTAACCGTCAAGCTCCATCTTCTCGCCAGTGATACCTGAACGAGCAACGATAGCATCCTGAACTGTACCCTCACCCATAGGAAGAGCCTTAACATCCTCAATTGTTGCACACTTTGCAGCAACTGCAGCGTCAAGAATATCCTGAGTAAGCTTTACGAAATCAGCACCCTGAGCAACGAAGTCAGTCTCGCACTTAAGAGCGATGATTGCAGCAAAGCCATTCTCTGCCTTTACAAGTACACAACCCTCAGAAGCCTCGCGGTCGCTACGCTTAGCAGCCACCAGCTGACCCTTCTTACGGATAATCTCGATAGCCTTGTCAAAATCGCCCTCACCTTCGGTCAAAGCGTTCTTGCAGTCCATCATACCAGCGCCGGTCATTGAACGGAGCTTGGCAATATCAGCCATTGTTACAGCCATAGTATTTTTCTTTTTTTGAGTTAATAATAATGTGAGAATTATTCAGCAGCAGCCTCCTCTGCGCCCTCAGCAGCCTTGGCAGCGCGTGCCTTGGTTGTGCGGCGGCGTGGAGCCTTCTTTGCCTCGCCATTCTCGTCCTCACCCTCAGCAGCCTCAGGAGCGTCAACCTTCTCAACCTTGCGCTCCTCAAGACCCTCAGCGATAGCAGCGCAGCAAGCATCAAGGATAACCTCTACCGACTTTGTTGCATCATCATTTGCAGGGATTACGAAATCAATATCATTAGGATTTGAGTTTGTATCAACGATTGCGAATACAGGTATACCAAGACGGTTAGCCTCGTGAACAGCAATGTGCTCCTTCATTACGTCAACTACAAAAATTGCTGAAGGAAGACGTGTAAGGTCAGCGATAGAGCCGAGGTTCTTGTCGAGCTTTGCACGCTGGCGAGAAATCTGAAGAATCTCGCGCTTAGAAAGGTTTGAGTATGTACCGTCCTGTGTAAGCTTATCAATAGTTGCCATCTTCTTCACAGCCTTGCGGATTGTGGGGAAGTTTGTCAACATACCGCCCGGCCAGCGCTCAATAACGTAAGGCATGCCTACTGACTGCGCCTTCTCGGCAACAATCTCCTTAAGCTGCTTCTTTGTAGAAACAAAGAGAACCTTCTTGCCGCTCTTTGCAATCTGCTTCAAAGCCTCAGCTGCTGTCTCAGTCATAGCAGCAGTCTTGTGCAAGTCAATAATGTGGATACCATTACGCTCCATGAAAATGTAAGGAGCCATTGCAGGATTCCATTTACGCTTCAAGTGACCGAAGTGTGCACCTGCCTCAAGCAATGTGTCAAATGTAATTCTAGACATTTTGTTTAAATTTAAATCGTTTACCTTCTTTTTAATTAAATTCTTTAACCAACCTCCCGGGTAGCCCGCCAAAAAGAGTGCGAAGTCCCGAGTGGTTTAGATACTAAACGTATATTTCGAGACCGAATATTAACGTTTACTGAACTGGAATCTGCGGCGTGCCTTTGGCTGACCTGGCTTCTTACGCTCAACGCTGCGAGCATCACGAGTCATGAAGCCTTCAGCGCGCAGTGCCTTCTTGTCCTCAGGATTGATTTTAACCAATGCGCGGGCAATAGCGAGGCGCAAAGCCTGAGACTGGCCGGTAAAGCCACCGCCGTCCAAATTTACCTTAATGTCATACTTCTCAACAACATCCAAAGTCATAAGTGGCTGCTTAACCACATACTGAAGAATGCTTGATGGGAAATAATCCTGCAGATCCTTCTTGTTTATAGTAATTTTGCCTGTACCCTCTGTAACATAGATACGTGCAACAGCGCTCTTGCGTCTGCCTAATGCGTTTACCATTTCCATCTGCTATCTTATTTATAAGAGTTAATATCAATTGTTTTAGGAGTCTGAGCAGCGTGATTGTGCTCTGGGCCATCATAAATATAAAGGTTATTCATGATGTGGTTGCCAAGGCGGTTCTTGGGGAGCATACCTCTTACAACATGCTTGATAAGACGCTCATAGCCCTTGTAACCTGCAGCAACATCGGCCGGAGAGAACTGCTTCTGACCACCGGGATAGCCAGAGAAACGCAAATAAATGCGGTCTGTCCACTTGTTACCAGTCATCTTAACCTTGCTTGCATTGATGATGATTACGTTGTCACCACAATCAGCATTAGGAGTAAAGCTGGGTTTATACTTACCTCTCAAAAGTTTGGCAACCTTTGTGCCAAGACGACCAAGAACCTGGTCTGTTGCATCAACAACAACCCACTCCTTCTGTGCATTGTTCTTGTTGATTGAAATTGTCTTGTAGCTTAAAGTATCCACTTTAATTCATTTAAAAAGTTAATAATTCCATCGTTCTTGCGACATTTCTCTGTTAAACCCTTACGGAATCAAGGTTAAGCAGAAACCCTCTTCACGCATGCCCGACCAATTGGCTAGATTGCATCATTGGCAAACTCAGAGACCTAAAATATCGCGTACCCATAGCATGGGTTGATAATAATCGGCCTGCAAAATTACTTCTTTTTACTGGATTAGACAAGCATTTGCAACTTTTTTTCAAAAAAAGCGGAATTTTCTTTGCCTACACAAAAAAAAGCACTACCTTTGCACCGCAATTAAGCAATTGCCCAGATGGCGGAATCGGTAGACGCGCTGGTCTCAAACACCAGTGGGGCAACCCATCCCGGTTCGATCCCGGGTCTGGGTACTGAAACGGAGAAAGCTGAAAAACTTTCTCCGTTTTTTCATTCCCAAGAACATTGGCGCACGGAATCAGACGACATCACAACCGGGGAAACACTGCATTTTTTACAAAGAGGTTTTAAATTTTAAAGAAAAGATATTGATTATGGAATTTTTAAAACTAATTAAAAACAATTACAAGAAAAACATAAAAGGGTACATTGTATTATGGGCATTATTGCTAATACCCATTATATTTTGTCTTATAGAAACAATAGACTTATACACCCACGAAGGGGGCATAGAGGATTTGCAGCGCCACTACGGAGAGGAATATCCCTATAAAGAAGGAATAGAGCCTTCCCACACGGGAATTTACGCGCCATCTCTCCTATTATATTCCTGGTTAATAATTATATATGTTGGCACTATTTCTCAACTTAATGAACAAAGCAGCAGAATAGCGTCCATAGCATACTTATCCCTTTCTGCTGTCTTTTATTCCGCCATACTATATGCAATAGTCTATTGGACATCACACATCACACTTTTGGCTGTAGGCGGCGGTGCAGCAAGCCGCGAAACAATAGCTTACCCCTGGGTACTGCAAACAGCATTCCTTCATTTTTTCATTCCCGGCCTCATCCCCGCCGCCGCACAGTTTACCCTCAACAAACTTGCCATAAAGAGAATAACAGGAAATATTGCAATAAGAGTTATCGGACTACTAGCTATAAACGTGGCAATAATCGCAGTTTTCGCAATTCTCATTGCTTTTGCATTTTTTGTTTGCAGCGTATAAAGCGAGGACGGCCTAAAAGCCATTTCACAAAACAGCACCCGCGTAAGCTTACGCGGGTGCTTGTTCAATAAAATTACCTTTGACACCAATCTCATTTTATCATAGGTCGCAGCACATAGAACAGCACGCCACCGGATGTACACATATAAATCCCGGCAACAAGTCTTAGCCTTTTAGTTTCTTTCCGTCAAAGAAGGCCTTTCCCACTACCGCCCCTAATTCAATATAGTTATGGTTTATTGGGTCGTATGTAACTGGGCGCAGCTTTGCAACATCAATCTTGCCATCAGTAAGAACACTCTCATCTGCGCTCACATTCACAATTCGCCCCACAAGATGGTTGCTGTCATCGTCATAAGAAGCAAGTTCACACTCCAAAGCCATTGGCAACTCATTTATAACAGGAGCATTCACAAACTCAGAGCGCGCTGCACTAAATCCAGCCTTCGCAAATTTGCCAGGCTCTTTATTCCCAGAAACAATGCCCACATAATCACACGCAACAAGCTGCCCTGCCGTTGCAACACTTACAGTAAAAGCACCGGTAGCACGGATATTCTTCGTTGTCTTATGACCCTCGGAAAGACAAATTCCAATCATGTCATCACTAAAAATTCCGCCCCATGCAGCATTCATAACATTAGGCACACCTTGCTCATCGTATGCTGCAACAATAAGCACAGGCATAGGATAAAGCCAGCTCTTTTTTCCAAAGTTCTTTCTCATAACCATTATATACCTTATTATATAAAAACACATCCAACACAGCAAATGTTGCTCATTCGCCGCACATATCACTTAATAGCGAGAGGCATCAGGCAGCGCATCCTCGGCGGCAAGCAGAGCGCGTTTACGCTCAAGCACTTCGCCGCCGCGCTCTCCATTATACCCGCCCAGCGAGCCATCTGCAGCAACCACACGGTGGCAAGGCACTTCAGGAGCAAATGGATTACGTTTCAACGCCTGCCCCACAGCCTGAGCGCTACGGCAACCTATCCGCCGGGCAAGTTCGCCATAAGTTACAGTCTCCCCGGCCGGCACATTAAGCAATTCAAGATACACCTTGCGCTGAAATGAAGTTATCTCAGCCGAGCGGAGGAGTTTCTCGCGTATATCGCACATATCCAACCCTGCTATTTTATTAAGTCATATCTCATCCACACAGTCTCGCCCATCTGCCTGACACTGCGCAGATGCAATTTCGTAGCAGGACGGCATGCGTCTGAAATACCGTCAAAAACCGACACCATTCCCGCACGGCCATCAATGCCGGGAGCAACCATAAAGCTCACCTCATCAAGCAGCCCGGCCTCCAGGAAAGCACCATTGATGTGCCCGCCGCCAGTAACGGCAAGCCGCTCAACCCCGAACTCCGCTGCAAGCAACTCCATTGCACGCACAAAATCAACACCGTTCTTTCCGGCAGCAATCCAGGAAATTCCCTGTTCCGAAAGGCGCTCATGGTAACACGCAGGACAATTTTCATCTGTAATTACAAGCAGAGCCTGACCATCAAACTCATTCTCGCCCCACTGCAAAGAGCCATGGGTATCAACGCCAACGCAATAAGCCGACGCCTTACGCGCAACGTAAAACATTTCGCAGTCAATAGGAGAAGAATCGCGTGGAGCAAAAGGTTCAGGCAAAGCATAATGCATCTGCATGGTCACCCGCCCCATAAGCATTGAAGGACAAGCGAGTTCCTCCAACGCCTCGTAATACTCATTACCACTCTCAATCTGCTCAGTCATGTCGCAATCAATGCGGCCATCCACCGAGGCTATCATGTGACAGACAATGTACGGTTTCATTATTATAAGGAAAGTTCTATAAATTAGCAATCAATTATTTTTGCCGGTTGGTTCTTGTTCCGGCCGCTTTTGTTAAAACCAACACGTCCTAATTTACAGAACCCGCCATAAAAGAATTATTTTATTGCAGAAATGATAAATTTTCATTTCGTATAACAAGCTGCGACATCAATTATACTTTTCTAAAACGGCTCCACCGCCACCTTAATCACGCCGTCCAGCTTGTTCTCGAACAGGCGGTATGCCTCGGCTATGTCGGCGAGTTTGTAGCGGTGTGTAATCAGTGGCGTGGTGTCAATCTTGCCAGCCTCTATTAGACTCAAAATCTCCGCACAATCGCAGCCATCCACGCCGCCCGTTTTGAAGGTCAGATTCTTGCCGTACATCTCGGGCAGTGGCAGCGTCTGCGGCTTATCGTACAGAGCTACAACCGTCACAATCGCATTCGGACGAGCGCACTCCCATGCCAGGCGGAAGGTATCCTCCGCACCTGCAACCTCCAGCACTACATCGGCACCTCCACGCTCGCATTTTTGGCGCACCGTGGCGATGCAATCCTCCGGCGCAACAACTTCCACACTCGGATAGTGTTCGCGCACAAAATGGGCTCTTTCGGGCGATTTCTCGCACACGATGATATGCTTCGGCTGCTTCAACATCACGCAGAGCAGCGTGCAAATTCCCGTCGGCCCTGCACCGATAATCAGCACCGTATCGTCGGGCTTAATCTCCGAGATTCGTGCCGCCCAAAATCCAGTTGCAAGCACATCGCCCACCAGCAACGCCTGCTCGTCGCTCACGCTGTCAGGGATACGGTTGAGGCCCTGATCGGCATAGGGCACACGCACATACTCCGCCTGTCCGCCATCAATGCGACAACCGAGCGCCCAGCCGCCATTGGGGTCAGCGCAATTGTTTACAAAGCCGTTCTGGCAGAAGAAACACTCGCCGCAGAAGGTCTCCACATTGACCGTCACGCGGTCGCCTGCCTTGACGGAATGGACCTCGGAGCCGACCTCCTCAACAACGCCAACCATCTCGTGGCCAACGGTTATGCCCGGAACGGCACGCGGTACACTACCGTGCTTGATATGCAGGTCGCTGGTACAGATACTGCCGAGCGTAATACGCACAATGGCATCACGCGGGCCTTGTAATTCGGGCTTCGGCTTGTCGATTAACTCGAACTTGCCGGGGGATATGTAGGTGTAGGCGAGCATAATGTTTCTTTTAATAATCTTTGCCTTATTTCATTTACCAATACCTTTTTTCAAGGTACGATGATAATTGGAGGTATTTATCAGCAATAGGAGCAAATAGCCTTTGGGGATCAACTATAACATACTTACTTTGGTCTTTCAGCATACTTCTCCAAGTCTCTTCCATCCCCTTGCCCGAAACACGATATTTCTTATCCAGAAGGTCTTTATTGTCGTTGGGTATAACGTGAATATGAAGATAACCTTCGGCCACGAGTTTCTCCTCTTCACTATGTTTGATGATATTCTCTGCCCAGAGCGTCTGTCGCATCAGCTGATAGAAAGGCTCTTGATAATATATTGAGCCATAATAATTTCCCAAACTTTTCAGTTGAGAGGATGCGTCTGTTAATGCAGAGTATCTTCTTACTCTCTCTTGTCCCTTGCCATTCGAGCCTTTGTCTTCGTTCGGTCTATCTTCGTTAGACTTGTCCTCATTGCTGTAATTCTCTGTGTATTTCCACTCGATTGGTATTAGCCATCTCTTCTCATCGCCTCTATGTACCGCATATATAAATGCATCCACGGATGTACAGTTTGAGCCTCTCGTAGACGATTTCTCGTTGAGATGATCCTCGGCAGATACTACCTCAAAACCGATATATTGAGGCTCTGCATCACATTTTACAGGGAGAACATCCACAAATTCATCCCGCACACCATTAAGCATTGCAAGCACCGCTTCTTTATCACTCATTATGGCGAAAAGATGGTTAAGACAAGCTATTTGTGATGACAATGTGTGCCCCGATGGTGTATTACCTCCCCACCACGAGATATTGTTGTCCTTGAAGTATTGAACAACACCCTCTCGTATTGGCTCGTAAAGATTATTCATACCATCTCGAAGAACAAATGCTCTTGTTGCACCCTTAAAATACCCATTGCCCTTATCGCCCGAAAAGATATCCGAACTCTTAATCAACGCCTCTTGGCGTACGTACTGACTATTTTTATATTTGCTCATATTTACATCATCAACATAATTCTACCTTCGGCCTTGACAAACATATCGGGATAGCGACAAATTACGGCATAAACTTGGTTAGATGTAACGGGTTGTCCATCCTTACGGATATGCAACCGTTGGCGATTTATCATCTCCGCAATCTGCTCCGTTCGCATCCCTCGGTTCTGACTTGCAAGGCAGTAAAGTATGGCTTCTTCAATTTTCAT
>JAFXAR010000035.1 GCA_017516885.1 Bacteroidaceae bacterium | reverse complement strand
TCTGTTTCGCAGATTAATTCCGTATATGGCACATTGGAGCAACACTATGATATCTTAAAAAAGGCTTATGATGCTGCAAATAATGTAGAACTGCGCGAGGCATACCGCCATCTTCAAGGCTGTGTCAACGAACTCAAATCATATATTTCCGGTGGTGCATTGGCCGGTCGACTGCCTTTGCAGTGTGATGATGCGGGCGGAAATTACTATATATCATCCAATGCGGAGCAGAATGCCGGCGGGGGTATTGTTGATGGTGGCGGTGTCGCGGCTTTGATTGACGGACTGCCATCGACCTACTTCCATAGCCGCTGGTCGGGGGAGCCTGTGAACGAACCTCATTATTTGCAGATTGATATGGGCGCCGGGAATGCTGTTTCGGATTTTTGTTTTAATTACTCGTTGCGCGAGAATAACTGCCACACTGTACCTACGGAAATATTGGTTTCGGGAAGCAATGATGGAGTGAATTTTGATGAGATTGCTATTTTCGGCAGCGATGAGCTTTTGGGTAAGGAACTTGCCGATAATGTGGAATATCAGTTGAACTCTGATTTTGCAACGGCAACAAAGAGTTCCCGCCAGTTATCTGCTGTAAAACTATATAGTCCCGGTTATGGCGAACAAGAGATACAGATAGCTGACAGGAACAGGATTTATAATGATATGACATCTTCATCCTTTAATGTCTTAGCGGGCGAGACGCTTACGGTTTCATTTGCGAAAGATGGCGATTGGGGCTGGTTGCACGGCTATGTTTATATAGATTATGAAAATGATGGTTTTACAGCATCGGTTAAAGGTTTCCAGCCCGAGGAGGATCTTGTGAGCTACTCGTTCTATGGTGGTGAAAACAATGAAAGCGTCGGGTTTGACAGTCAAGGGACTTCGTTGTCCGGTGAAGCTCGCAATGTGCTCAATGTGCCATCCTTCAGCGCGCCGGCAATCCCCGGATATTATCGTATGCGTATAAAGACCGATTGGAATAGTATAGACCCTAAGGGTGACGGCAATAGTAATTTTGGCGGGACTATTAAAGATGTTAATGGCAGTATAACTGATGTTGTGTTGCATGTCTGTGATGATGTTGACACTGAAGTGAGCCCATCTTTCATTTCGGATACAATTGCATGTGGCAGATATTATCGGTATTTGCGTTTCACGGTTACAGAGTCGGCGTGTTTTGTGAATTCTCATTCTTGCACTGCTGAACAGATGAAATATAATGGGGAATATTTCTTCAGTATGTCGGATTTCGGAATTACAAAAATTGACTGCATAGAACCTGAAGGGACCTGGCTTCCATTGTATGTGAATGATGCAATGGCACTCGTTGCCAAAGCTGAAAGTGTTCTGGAACTGTCGACTTCCGTTGCGCAGTTTGATGCATGCATTAAGGAAGTGCAGCTTATGATAGAACGTCTTGGACGTGCATTGGACACTCCTCTTCCTGTAGAGCTCGCTTCCGGCGCTAATTCTCCTGTGTTCTATCGCATTGTTTCAGTTTCCGGCGGCTCGCCGCTTGAGTATGAGCTTGCGGCAACGCCCAACATGTACGATGCCGCGGCATCTCCCGTCAATTTTGTGTCGTTTGCCGCTGACCGGAACAATGTGCCTTCTCAGGCATGGTACTTTATGCAAGGTACGGATGTAGGGTACTATTATATTTGCTCTCAGCCAGCAGATGGCAAAGTGCTTGGAAGTAATCCGGCATTGGCGCAGGTTATGCAGGAAGGTGAGGGCAAGGTTTGGGGCGTTGGCAGAGATTTGCCTGGGTACATAACTGAGTGGAAGATAACTGTGCTTGAGAATGGAGAGTGCATATTTATGCCGGTGTACGGTACTTCGCTTGTACTTGGCCGCGCCAATGCCGGTTCGCAAAGAGCAGGCTTTGTTGGTGATGCTTCGTCCGTGAACGCAAGGTTTGCGATTGAGGAATTTGAGTTTGATTATGCTGGGATTAGCGAGACCGTTGAGGACAACGCTAAAGGGGAGAGTTCTGTATGTGATATTTTCGGGCGGTGTGTTAACCGCGTGGTTTCTCCCGGATTGTATATTGTAAATGGCAAAAAGGTATATTTAAGGCCATGAAATGTTGTATTTCATCAGTGCTTTTGAACAAAAAAGTTGTGCCCACTGCAATAAATTGGTTTTTATCAAAACTTTTATATTATTTAACAGCTTTTGATGTTTTGTATATTAAAACATTTTGTTAAATTTGCACGGATAACCATGCGAAGACAGGCTGCACTCGTTGAAAAATGCCAAAGCAAGCTTGCATTTCACTCGTTTGCGCTGTCATTGCACGGATAACTATGCGAAGACAGGCTGCACTCGTTGAAAAATGCCAAAGCAAGCTTGCATTTCACTCGTTTGCGCTGTCATTGCACGGATAACCATGCGAAGACAGGCTGCACTCGTTGAAAAATGCCAAAGCAAGCTTGCATTTCACTCGTTTGCACTGTCATTGCACGGATAACCATGCGAAGACAGGCTGCACTCGTTGAAAAATGCCAAAGCAAGCTTGCATTTCACTCGTTTGCACTGTCATTGCACGGATAACTAACGTGAGTTCGGTATAAACTCAAATATCTGACTCACTATGAATTAAATAATATATTCAGTAGATAAAAGTATGAAAGTGGCAAGGTTTCTGTTTGTATTGGCAGTTATGCTGTTGCTTGTTGCATGCCGTGCTGCTGAATATTGCAATTGCGGATGAATAATAACAGGATTTATTAACCTTTTTAATTTAATAAACTAATTATGACAAAAGTAGGTATTAACGGTTTTGGCCGTATCGGCCGTTTCGTTTTCCGTGCTGCTCAGACAAGAAACGACATTGAGATTGTAGGTATCAACGACCTTTGCCCAGTAGATTACTTGGCTTACATGCTTAAGTATGACACAATGCACGGTATCTTTGAAGGTACTATCGAGGCTGACGTTGAGAACAGCAAGCTTATCGTTAACGGTAAGGCTATCCGCGTAACTGCAGAGCGCAACCCGGCTGACTTGAAGTGGGACGAGGTAGGTGCTGAGTACGTTGTTGAGTCAACAGGTCTCTTCCTTTCTAAGGACAAGGCTCAGGCTCACATCGAGGCTGGTGCAAAGTATGTTGTAATGTCAGCTCCTTCAAAGGATGACACTCCAATGTTCGTTTGCGGTGTTAACGAGAAGACTTATGTTAAGGGTACACAGTTCGTTTCTAACGCTTCTTGTACAACTAACTGTCTTGCTCCTATCGCTAAGGTATTGAACGACAAGTGGGGTATCACAGACGGTTTGATGACTACTGTTCACTCTACAACTGCTACACAGAAGACAGTTGACGGTCCTTCTTTGAAAGACTGGAGAGGTGGCCGTGCTGCTGCTGGCAACATCATTCCTTCTTCTACAGGTGCTGCTAAGGCTGTAGGCAAGGTTATCCCTGCTTTGAACGGCAAGCTCACAGGTATGTCAATGCGCGTTCCTACATTGGACGTTTCAGTTGTTGACTTGACAGTTAACTTGGCTAAGCCCGCTACATACGCAGAGATTTGCGCTGCTATGAAGGAGGCTGCAGAGGGCGAATTGAAGGGTGTTCTTGGTTACACAGAGGATGCTGTTGTTTCTTCAGACTTCTTGGGTGACACACGCACATCTATCTTCGATGCTAAGGCTGGTATCGCTTTGACAGACACATTCGTTAAGGTTGTATCATGGTATGACAATGAGATTGGTTACTCAAACAAGGTTCTCGACCTCATCGCTCACATGGCTACTGTAAACGCTTAATCAATTTAAGGATTGATATTTTGAGGGTTCTGCCGCGGCAGAACCCTTTTTTTGTGCCATTTTCACTGTCGGTTATTGAAATTTGTAAAAATATTGCTATCTTTAAAAAATAAATTCGCAATACCTTATATAATATAAACTAACCATCAATATCAATTATGAGAAAAACTGTATTGCTATTATTGTTTGCTATAGTGCTCGGGTTTAGCTCGTGCAGCACCAGAAAGCACACTTTTGAAGTGAAAGACGGCAAATTCCTCTACGATGGCGAAAAAGTGCAGCTTATATGCGGCGAAATGCACTATCCGCGCATTCCGGTAGAGTACTGGCGCGACCGTATGCAACGTGCAAAAGCCATGGGATTGAATACAATCTCGGCCTACGTCTTCTGGGCCGTGCATGAGCCGCAGCCGGGCGAGTTCAATTTTGAGGGACAGGCCGATATTGCCCGCTTTGTAGAGATTGCAGCCGAGGAAGGGCTTTTTGTGCTTTTGCGTCCCGGGCCGTATGTATGTGCCGAATTTGACTTTGGAGGCTATCCCTACTGGCTGCAGAACGACAGCACGCTCAAGTGGCGCAGCGATAATCCGGCGTTCCTTGCTGCATGCGAGCGCTATCTGAATGCTCTTGGCAAGGAACTCGCACCGCACACTGTTACAAATGGCGGCAACATAATTATGGTGCAGATTGAGAACGAGTACGGTTCATACAGCAATGACAAGGTATATCTTGGCAAGCTTGCCGAAATGATAAAGAATGCAGGCTTCAATGTTCCGCTAATGACCTGTGACGGTTCGGGACAGATGCCCAACGGCTACATCCCCGGCATACTTCCAACTGTTAACGGTGCAGTGGGCGATGACATTATGAAGTCTATTGACCGCTTCTATCCCGGCGGTCCGTATTTCGTTGCGGAGTTCTATCCTGCATGGTTCGATGTTTGGGGCTTGCCGCACTCGGCTGTAAACTACAAGCGCCCCGCCGAGCAGCTTGACTGGATGCTGAAAAACGATGTATCGGTGAGCATATACATGTTCCATGGCGGAACTAACTTCGCATATACCAACGGTGCGAACACAAACAACGGTTCATACGAACCGCAGCCAACAAGCTACGATTACGATGCGCCTCTTGGCGAGTATGGCAATGCCTATCCAAAATACCATGCTTTCCGCGAGGTTATACAGCGCAATCTGCCCCAAGGCGTTAAGCTGCCTCCTGTTCCTGCCGATAATCCCACAATAACATTTGCCGAGATTGAACTCACGGAGTGGGCTCCTTTGTCAGTTGCATACGGCAAGCAGGCTGATGCAGAGCGTCCTCTTACTTTTGAGGCGATGATGCAGGACTACGGTTATATCTATTATGAGACCAATATTGAACAGCCCGACAGCGGCAAGCTTGTTATTGATGAGTTGCGCGACTATGCAGTAGTGATTCTTAACGGCGAAGCTGTGGGCAGCATTGACCGCCGTTTCCACCAGAACAGCATAGCGCTGAATGTGACAAAGCCAAATTCGGTGCTTGGTATACTTGTTGAGAACGGCGGCCGTGTAAACTACGGCAAGGACCTTGTAAACAATCTCAAGGGTATAACAAAGGGCGTTACCCTCAATGGCAAGGAACTGCTTGGCTGGAAAACAATTTCACTGCCTTTGCACCGCGCAGAGGTTGGCAAGTTTGTATTCCCGAAAGTCCGTTACGAAGGCAATCTGCCGGGCTTCTGCCGTGGAACATTTACTGTTGACAAGGTTGGCGACACATTTATTGACATGACCGGCTGGGGCAAGGGCGCTGTTTGGGTAAATGGGCGTTCTCTTGGCAAGTTCTGGGGCATTGGCCCGCAGCAGACAATGTATCTGCCGGCTCCCTGGATAAAGGAGGGCGAAAATGAGATTGTGGTGTTTGAGATGGAATCAACCGGCAAGCGTACTCTTTGCGGCGTTGATAAGCCGATATTGAATGTGCTTGGCCCTGACAAAAATGCTTTCAAGACCTCACGCCAGTATAACCGTGTCCCAATTCTTGATGAATATGACGGAATATTTGAAGGTGTAGTTGAGAACAAAAACGGATGGCAGGAATTTGCTTTTGACGGCATGAAGACACTCCGCCACCTCTGTATTGACGTACGCAGCACATACGACGGCAAGCACTCATGCATTGCTGAGATTGAACTGCTTGACGAAAACGGCAATCCTATAAACAAGGGCAAGTGGGAAATTGTACACACTAATACCGAGGCTCTTGGCGAGGGTGTTGCTGAAGATATGATTGACGGCAAGGAGGGTACATATTGGCACTCTGCATGGAAAAAGGATGTCAAGGCACTGCCGCACCAGGTTATAATTGACCTTGGAAACATTCGCACAGTAAAGGGCTTCAGAATTCTGATGCGGGATGTAAAACTGCCCGGATGCATCAAGGAGTTCAGGCTCTATGGCCGTCCGCAGTTCTTCCTGTATGAATAAAGGGGGCTTCCTTAAGAAAAACAGAGTGCCGTACAAAACACGGCACTCTGTTTTTCTCTTTATTCTATGGCAATTACTCTGCTTGCCTTTTCGTCGGGCATATTGTTTTTCTTTGGAATGTGGATGCACAGCACTCCGTGCTTTACCTTTGCCTGAATCTTTGCTGTGTCGGCATTGTCGGGGAGCACTAATGTCTGCTGGAATTTTGTGTATGAGAATTCGCGTCGCAGATAACGGCCCTTGCATTCACATTTTTCGTCGGTGGGCTTGGTGTCGCACTTTTCTTCCTTGCCATCATCCTTGCATCCGCAGTTGCAGTTCTTCTCCATGGTTATGATTAGGTCGTTCTCGCTGTCGATGCTGATTTTGAAGTCGTCCTTGCACATTCCCGCGGCTGCAACTTCCACCTTGTACTCTTTCTCTGTCTCAAGCACATTTATGGCCGGGGCAGTGGTGCTGTTGCGCATAAACACGTCGTTGCTGAAAAAATCGTTGAAGATGTTCGGCAGCCAGTGCTGGCCGCCATGTTTCATTGGCATACTCATGACTGAATAGTTTTTAGTTGTTAGACATTTGTTCAATGAAACGGTGCTGCCGGTCATAGGCAATAACGGCCCCGATTTGATGCAGGTGTTGGCCGGGCCGCAGTCTCTCGCACGAGTGACTTATTGAGTGCCCGCCGGCAGCTGCCGTTTGACTATATAATGCCGTGCGCTGGATGTTGGTTCGCGGGGTGGCCTGATTTTAGCATAAATTAAGCGAGAGGGTAGCAAATTCTGTGACCCTCTCGCTTAATTTATGCTTGTTTGGTTTAGGCTGTTATCGGAATCCTCGGTTGCGCAGCAGGGCGTCAATCTTTGGTTCGCGTCCGCGGAAATTCTTGTACATTATCATGCCGTCATCAATTCCGCCTGGGGTTAGCACATGCTTGCGGAACTTGTCGGCGATTTCTGGGTTGAATATGTTGCCTGTCTCTGCAAATGCCTCAAATGCGTCTGCATCAAGAACCTCTGCCCACATGTAACTGTAATATCCGGCAGTGTACCCGCCGCCCATTGTGTGGCTGAAGTTTGTCATGCGGTAGCGCGGCAGAATCTGTGAGGGGATACCGCGCCCGGCAAGTTTTTCGGCCTCAAAATCCATTACGTTCAGGTTCTCGGGAATCTCAGTGAGCACATGGAGGTCCATGTCGCTGAGTGATGCTGCAATATACTCTACGGTGGCGAATCCCTGGCCATATTTTGCGCTCTCCTGAATCTTCTCTACAAGCTCCATGGGAATGGTTTCTCCGGTCTTGTAGTGCTTTGCATATACAGCAAGCACTTCGGGCTCGAATGCCCAGTGCTCGTTTATCTGCGATGGCAGTTCCACAAAGTCGCGCTCAACGCCGCTCGCTCCGCTGTACTGTACATCGCGCATGAAGTTGTGCAGCGCGTGGCCGAACTCATGGAACATGGTAGTTACGTTATCAATGCTTTGCAGGGCGTATCCTTCGCTGTTCGGAAGTGTCATGTTGCAGCTGTTTACCACAATGGGGATAATGCGCTTGCCGTTCTCGTATCTTTGCGGGCGGAACGATGTGCACCATGCTCCGGCACGCTTGCTTTCGCGTGGGAAGTTGTCGCTGTAGAATATTGCCAGGGTAGTGCCGTCGCGGTCAATTACCTCGTATGCCTTTGCGGTGGGTTCGTAAGCGGGAACATCGGCTGTAATCTCTTTGAACGTCAGCCCATAGAGCTTGTTGGCAACGTGGAAAATGCCCTGCATTACATTGTTTATTTCAAGATATGCGCGAATCTCCTCTTCGTCAACAGAGAACTTGGCCTTCTTTGCCTTGTCGAGATAGTACATGTAGTCCCAGCCGGCCGGCTCAAAATCGTGTCCCTCTTTGCGTATTTCGGCGCGTATGTCATCAAGTTCCTCGTTTGCCTTTGCAACGGCCGGTTCCCAAACTTGCATCAGCAGGCTGTAAACGGCTTCGGGAGTGCTTGCCATGCGGCTTTCAAGTGCCATTTGGGCGTAATTCTCATAGCCCATTAGCTTGGCTTTTTCGAGGCGGAGCGATACTAGTTTGGCGCAGATGTCCTTGCTGTCGTGCTCATTGTTCATGTTGCCGCGGTTGTAGTATGCTTCGTACACCTTGCGGCGCAGTTCGCGGTTCTCGCAGTACTGGAGCACCGGGTTGCAGCTTGGACGCTGCATGTTGAACATCCATTTTCCCGGTTTGCCGTTAGCTTCGGCCATTTTTGCAGCTGCATCAATGTTTGCCTGGGGAAGCCCCTTTAGTTCCTCAATGCTTTCTGCTGTTACGAATGTGTTGTTTGTTTCGTGAAGCAGGTTCTGCGAGAAGTCGAGCTGAAGCATTGAAATCTCCTTGTTGAGCTCGCGCAGTTTTGCTTTTTCGGCTTCGTTGAGTTCTGCTCCGCTGTTCACAAATCTTTTGTATATGTTCTCAAGGATTTTTGCCTGTTCTTTGGTTAGGTTAAGGCTTGTCCTTGAATCGTATACGCTCTTAACGCGGCTGAAAAGCTTGGCGTTGAGGTATATGTCGTCGTAGTGCGCTGAGAATAGCGGCGACATCTCTTTCTGCAGTGCGCGTGTCTCGCTGTTTGAATTACTGCTTGACAGCGGGCTGAATGTTCCGCGTACCTTGCTCAAAAGCTTGCCGCTCTGGTCAAGAGCAACAATTGTATTCTCAAAAGTTGGCGCTTTGCTATTCTCTGTTATGGCCTTAATCTCGGCCTTGTGCTCTTCCATGCCCTTGAGCATTCCTTCGCGGTAGTGTTCTATAGTGATGTCGGCAAAGGGAGCAATGCCGTAAGGTGTCTTGAACTCGCTGAAGAATGGGTTGCCCACTTTGTTCGATGAGCATCCGCATAGGGTTATGGATAGTGCGGTCATCAGAATGGTTTTTTTGATGTTCATCTTTTCTTTGGAATATATGTGTGTTATTATTGTGCTTGTATCAGACGTGAGCCGCTCCTTCAATCTCAATGAGCAGCTCGGGCCGGCAGATGTCGGCAACTAAGCAGTGTTTGGGAATTGCTGGATAGTGCTCTTCCATGAATGCGTGCACGGCAGGAATTTCCTGTTCGTTCTTAACGTATATGCGCAGAATGTCGTATTGCGAACCGTTGTTTGCAACAGGAATGTTCTCCTTTGAGATGAGGTTGTCCATTATCTCCATTGTACATGCTGCCTGTTCCACTGTGCTCAGGCTCTTGGTGCTCTTTTCACCCTTAATGGCTGCTGTGCCCGATATGTAAATGGTGTTGCCGGCAATTCTCGCGCGTTCAAACTTTGGAGTGGTGCGCTCGCTCAGCTCTTTCATAACCTTGCCGTCAAGAACATTCTGCGAGTAGCTGTGTGCCGCAATCTGCATGGGGTTGTCAATTGGCAGATTTGTGCCGTCATTGCCTTTTGCCGCGTAGAACTCAATCATTACTCCGCCGCGTGATGTACCAATTCCGGTTGCGGCAGGGTAGCCGTTGCTCCAGTTGCAGCTGCTGTAGAAGATTGAGCGTGCGTCGTTGAATTCCTGGTAGTTCTGGCTGCCGTTATTCAGTTCGGTTATTCCCTCTATGTAGTTCCACTGGCGGTAAATGTTACAGGGCTGAAACCCATTTTCCTTTAGTATGCTGCCTATTGTGGAGAATATGCTGCTTGCCTGCGCGAATGTGCTTGCGGTAATGTCGGCCGGAAGAATGCCCTCACTGATTATTTCAGTGCTGCCGCCTTTTTTTATCAGCATGCAGCGTTTCTTGCGCTCAATGGTGCAGCCGCTCTCGGCAAGGCATGTGATTTCCGCAGTGAGAGTGCCGCTTGCTGTTTTTTGGGCAATGTAGCTTACAAGAGGTGTCAATGCGGTGTAATGCTCTTTGACAATGCTGCGCAGCAGCTCATTGTCGTGCAGATACTCGCCGGCTGTGGCGGGCAGATTGAAGAATGCAATCTTTATGACGCCGTCAATGGCGGCCTGTGACAATATTGAGCGGCACATGCTTTCTGTTGTGCCGCTTTCTGTAGCTGTTATAATTGTTTGGATTTTTCTGAGCATTGCTTTAGAAGCTGTGTTCGCAGTTTGCTGCAAAAATACAAAATAATATCTGTGCCGCAAAGTTTTTTAGAAGCTGCTTAAATTTATAACGCCAAGTTTCTTGTGCCTATTCAAACTTCATTGCCTTTGTTGGCTCTATCTTTGAAATAAGCATTGAGGGGAGTACCAATGCCGCAACGGAGAGTATGTATATTGCAATGTTCATGGGGATGAGCAGCCATGTAAATTCAATTGGCACGCGGTCCATATAATACATTTCGGGGTCAATGGCAATTATCTTGAATTGCTGCTGTAGCAGACAGAGTGAAATGCCTATGATGTTGCCTATCAGCAATCCTTTGCCTATAATGAAACATGCGTAATAAATGAAGATGCGTCTTATTGATGTATCTTTTGAACCGATTGCCTTAAGTATGCCAATAAGGCTGCTCTTTTCAAGAATCAGGATAAGCAGGCCCGAAATCATTGTAAAGGCGGCAATGCACAGAACAAGTATAAGAATAATCCACACGGTTTGGTCAAGGACATTAAGCCATGCAAACATTGAAGGGTAGGCCTCTTCTATCGTCAGAACTGACATGCCTTCGCTGTTCCTAATTCCGGCCTTATGTGCAATGCCGGCAATATTTTCCCTCATGGGCAGCAGCTGACGGTAGTCGTCAATTGAAATTTCAATAGCCGATGCCTGCTCTCTTGTCCAGTTGTTTATGCTGCGGGTTGTGTAAATGTCGGTAATTGCTATTGCGTTGTCAAGTTCAGTGAGATGTGTCCTGTATATGCCGGCAACGGTGAGTTTGCGCGCCTTTATGCCATTGTCAAAAAAGTATACATTCAGCCTGTCGCCAAGTTTGCTGTTTGTCTTGTCGGCAATTGAGCGCGAAATAAGAATCTTTCCCGATGATGCAGTGTCGGAGAACTCCGGAATCCCGCCTTCAATTATGTGCTCTCTCAGGAATGTGAGGTCATATTCTTTTCCAACCCCTTTAATAAGCACTCCTTCAAATTCCTTGTTGGCAAGAATCATTCCTGTCTTTTGCACATAGGGCTGAACTTTTGCCGTTCCGCCGGCCGATGACAGTGCATTCAGGAAGATGCTGTCGGCGGTAATGGGCACTTCGCTGCCGCCGTTGCTGTAACCCGAAATCTGTATGTGTCCGCCAAACCCGAATACTTTGTCGCGTATTTGCTGTTTGAATCCTACTATTATGCAAATTGAGGCAATCATTATTACAGCGCCTATGGCTATTCCCCATTGGGCAATGGCCACAGCGGGGCGCGAGATTCTTTTCTCGCCCTTGCGTGTACCGTAAAGCCTTTTTGCTATAAACAGTTCAAGATTCATGCGGCTTGCAGTTTATAAATGCCTTTTCTGCGGGTGAAGGCCGTCTGTTAGAACTTTTTGAATGTAAGCGTTACACTGTCCGACCTCAGGACCATTCCGTTGCGGTCGAGATGCAGAACTCCGAAACGCTCGTCCTTGGGATTGTATATGCCAAAATTCTTTGGGCTGTTGGGCATTGTGATAAGCTGTACGAACAGGGAATCGCCCACATGCTGGAACCGGCCCTTGCCTTCGCCTATCTGTATAAGTTCAAGCTGCACTCTCCAGAAGCGGTCCTCATTGCGGGTAACAATTACGGAACCGGTCTCGTTCATTTCAATCTGCTGCAGTTTCCAGAAACCGCCAAGGTCGCCGTTCTCGTCCTCCTTTTGGCACGAAACAAGCGCGGCGAGAGTAAGCAGAAGTATAATTATGCTCTTTTTCATTGTCATTAGAATTTGAATATGTTGCGTCGTACAATAGTAATCATGCCGGCATAGTTGTCGCCGTAAAGCTTTCCGCTGTCAAATGCAAATGATGCGGTGAGGCTCCAGTTTTCCATGAAGGCAGGATGGTATGTCAGTTCAACAAGTCCCGATGTGTTGCTCTTTATCTCCTTAAAGGGGTTGTCGTATGTTCCCCAGTTGTTGCTTTTTGTTAGCAGCAGGCGGTAGTCAAGGCATTCCATAGGAGAACCCTCAATGCCAAGATTGAAGGCTTCCACGCGGCTGTTATATACTCCCAATGTGCCATCGGTGTTATATACCGGCGAGGTAACAAGTGCTGTTCCTATCATCATGCCGTAATTGGCCCAACTGTTATATGTGTGATGCCAGTAGTTGTTGTCGACGCAGCTTATCTGGTCGGGTATAAGGCTGTTCGTGTCATGGTAAATTGGACCAGACTGGTTCTTTAGGTTAAAGTACTCAAGAACCACGCACTTTATCCATTTGAAACGAGGCAGCTGCAGCTCTAGTCCCACAAGCTGTTCGGTCCATAGGCCATATTCCCAGAACATTTGCGAGTGGTCCTCGAATACATGTTCATAATATGCGCGCAATGTCCAGTCCTTGTTGCACCATGTAAGCGCTCCCATCCAGCTGCCCAGCATATTGCCGGCAACATTTGCCTGGTCGGCTGCGGAATAGCTCGCATCTCCTTTTGTTGGCAGAAATGCAGTCCAATAGTCCTTCGGGCGTGCAGGGTTATGGAAGGTCTCGCCTGGGTTGTTTTTCCGGTTATATACAGTACCGCCGAACTGCGTTACCATGTGCAGGCCTATTTCTGCTGTTAGAGGGAATTTGTAAATGTTGCCTATGCGCATGAATCCGGCCTTTGAGTGGTAGCGTACGCCAACGGTTCTTGCCTTGCCCGGCGCTGCAAAATCCTCCTGCCAGTTCTCATCTGTAAACCATCCGTAGGCAAGATGTCCGCGTATGCCGGCCCATCCCTTTGTTCCGGGAATATTCCAATATTCAGGGAGTTCTATTCGTATTTGAGGTATAGGGCGGGCATTGCCGCTTTCAACGAGAGCGCCGGTGCTGAGGCGCGGATTCTTCATTTCTCCCCAGCGTTCCTTCTGTCCTAAAGACAATGTCATTCTTTTCCATGTAAAGTCGGCGTATGCCTCTTGCAGATACAGGCTGTTTTTGCTGCTGAAGCGGTCAACTATATCCACTCCCCAGTCAATCCTTATGCTGCTGCCGCTGAATCTGTGCATTCCTTTTGCGCCTATTCGCACATAGGCTTGCTCATTGCTTGTGCCTAAAAGGCCCTGTCTGTTTGAAATATGCCAGAATGGCGCATAATCTCCGCTGCCTGCGATACCTCCAGCCTCGTACTTTGTACTTATGCAGTTTTTGCCTAAGTAGTTCAAATTGAAGTCTCCAATGCTGTTTTCTATGGCCTCTAGAACAGTCTTGTAGTAAACAGTGTCTGTTGCAGATTCCTTTGTCTGTGCATTTGAGATTATGGCGCAGCACAGTATTGCTGCTGTAAATAGGTTTCTTGTCATTTTGCTCTTTATTAGAAACTGTTTCTAATTTGCAAAATTAGTTATAAATGGGCAATAATGAAAAATATAGGGACTATTTTTGGCTGGAGCTTTCCTCGTAGGCGGCAATTTTATAACTTTGCAATCCTGTTTTACGGAATTTTAGTGACGTTTTAAAATAAGATGCTTCATTTTTAGCAGCTGTTTCTGATTGATTTTGTTTTTGTGAGGATGGCGCATAGCGGGCTATGTAACTGACGGGCAAAGACAAAAGCGGCAAAAAGAGCGCTATAATAATCAAACAATAACACTTTATCCATTAACAAAATGATGCAGATTATTTTTTATATGTCACTTAAGCAGACTATTGAAAAGTTTTTTATATGCCAAAAGATATTATAAATAAAAGACCGCTGTTTCAGCGGCCGGTGTGGGTTGTTTTATTTGCCCTTGCTGCTGCATTCGGATGGGGCTGGGCCTATCCGCTGATAAAGTTAGGCTTTGCGGAGTTTGGAATTGCGGGCAGCATGACTGCCAGCAAGATGCTTTTTGCCGGCGTGCGCTTCTGTATTGCCGGCTTGCTGATTCTTGCCATTGCGGCGGCAACAGGACGCTCTTTTGCCGTAAAGGGCGGTGGAGGCTGGCTTTATCTCCTGATTTTCGCCCTTATGAACACCGGATTGCATTATGCATTCTTTTACATTGGCCTTTCTCACAGTGCCGGTGCAAGGGCGGCAATCCTCAATTCGCTTGGAACTTTTATGCTTGTGATACTTGCATGCATCTTTTTCAAAAGTGACAAGCTGACAAGCAGTAAGATTCTTGGCTGTGTGCTTGGGCTTGCCGGTATATTTGCGCTTAACCTTGGCGGTGGCGACAGCGGCGGATTTACCTTTTTGGGCGATGGGATGATTATACTCAATGCCTTCTGCTCGGCAATAGCCGGTCTTATGACACGCGGACTGGGGCAGAGGGTTGATGTGTTTGTTGGTACTGGATACAGCCTGTCTTTAGGAGGTGTGATGCTTGTTGTTCCCGGATTGCTTTTGGATGGTTATTTCCCTTCGGTTACAGTTACAGGAGTTGTAATCCTTTTTTTGCTTGTGTCAATATCTGCAATAGGCTTTGCTCTTTACAACAAGCTGCTCACATGCAATCCGGTGGGGAAAGTGGCAATCTTTAATTCGCTTATCCCTGTAGTTGGTGCAGTTTCCTCCTGTATGTGCCTTGATGAACCTTTCTATTGGAAGTATCTCTTTGCCGCCCTTCTTGCAACGGCCGGAATCTATATTATCAACAGAAGCAAGTGAGTGCGGGGAAACTGTAATCACGGATGGTTTTCCGCATTTTCGCGTTTGTCAGATTTTAATCTTCTCTCCAAGGAATTTGGGCTCTTTGCCTGTGTATATATCCAGGAACATCTTGGTTCGGGCAAGGGTCTCTCTAAGGAATCCTGTTTTCAGGTGCGAACGGCTGCCGCGTATCTCCTTGGCATTATATCCAATTGCGTCTATGCCATGTGCGAGCGCTATGCATATTGCACGCTCGTTGTGGAATTGCTGTGATATGATGGTGATTTTCGTCTGTCCGAAAATCTCCTTTGCCCTGACTATGGAGTCAAGTGTGCGGAAACCGGCATAATCGAGCACTATATCCTCTTCGGGTATGCCTTTGGCCATAAGCGCCTGTTTCATGCATTCCGGTTCATCGTACTCTTTAATGTGGTTGTCTCCGCTTACAAGTATTTTTGATATTTTCTTGGCCTTGTATAGCTCTGCGGCTGCTTCTATCCTGTATATGAAGTAGTAATTGTCTCTTCCGCTCTTAACTTTGGGATTAGTGCCCAGCAGAAGGCCTACACGGTTGTAGGGTATATCATTGGGGTTGCTGAACATTCTTTCCTTTGCTTTCCATTCTACAATCTTATAGCATGTAAAAGGTGTAGCAATTGCAATGAGGCATAGTACGATTGTTATCATGGCTATTTTTTTACCGTGTTTTTTGAAAAATTCCTTTGTCTTTTTATAAAAATCTTTTGTTTCCATAATTAGATGGTGTTTGAATTTCATTTTTAACCAATCATTTTGACCCAATCTGTAATGTATTCCCAGTATGAAACAAATACATCTTTAATTGCCTGTATCAGGTTTGAGTGAATTGTGCAGACTATGAGTGTTATGTTGAGGAATAGTGCCGAAGGTATGAATAGCGCCGAACGTACATATCCGCTTTTCTTAAGGTCGGTCTGTATTGGCCTTGTCTCTATTGCATAGCAGTTCAAGTGGAAAGCGAGGGTGAATCCCATGAATATGTCAAAGACAAAGAGTGTCTCTTCGGCGCCAAGCAGTCTTACCAAGGCGAATCCGAATGTATATATTGGCAGGCAATAGGGGGCAAGTGTGATGAACAGGCTGCCGAAATTGCCTCCACTGTGTACAACTGCCCCTTCATCGTTGCTTGCGTTAAAGGAGTGTATTTTCCTCAAGAAGAATATCCCTACAATGGTATGTGTCAGCTCATGCGTGAATGTGCGCATCCATTTGGTGTTCTGGTTGAACCATTTCAGCTGTTTTGCTGCAAAATATATTGCTGCGCCGGCAAAAAACCAGAGATAGTCGCTGAATTCAGAATATATCAGCCCTAATGCTGAGAGGAAACCGGTAAATGTGAGCACAAGAACCGGGATTGCTATCGGGTAGAACAGGTATTTCATAGTTTTGTGTTTGTTGGAGACTGTTCAAATTTATATTGCCGTGTTTATTTAGAAAAATGAACATCCGTTTATTTTATGCAAAAATATAATTCTGTTCTTGCATTTACAAATCTAAAGCACTATTTTCGCAAAAATGAAGTATAATGTTACCAGTAAATCATAATATTATGAAATTCAAGAACCTGTTTTTATTTGCTGTTGCCTCTTTGGCTTTATTGGCATGCAGCAGTGAGAATAAAAGTGAGTTGCCCAAAAGTTCGGGCAGAAAAGACAAAAAGGCAAAGGTTGAGAATACTGTCGCGCCGGTATACTTGGAGTTCTGGGAGGCTTGGACACAGGACGAACTCAATAGTGGCATATTGCCAATACTTAAGGAACTGAGGAGCAAGACTGTTACTGGCGAGGATGTTGCTCTTTCGTATATTATGCGTCCCGGAGCGTATGCTCCTGTTGTGGGATTTGTAAATGTAAATGATACAGCTGCTGTCAACGCAACTATTTCAAAGGCTTATGACGATGGCTTGTTCAAAAGAACGCAAGTGAAATTCGCATGGGGCAAGCATGCTGTGCCGGGAGCAAAATATCGCGAACTGGAACTGTATGCGCTAAGGCCCGAGAGCGATGGAACAGCCTCAATGGAAGGTGACGTGGTGAAAAATGCGTCAGCAGATACCGGTATTAACGGCCAAAATGTAATTGCAGTGAAACTGAACGATGATGCAGTATCCGATTGGGCGGAACTGACTGAGAGGAACATACAAAGGCCTGTTGCAATAGTCATTGATGGCAGCGTATGGTCGGCGCCATATGTGCAATCAAGGATAAGCGGCGGTTCGCTTGAGATTGGCGGTGATTTTTCGCCCGAGGAGTGCAAGAAAGTTGCAGATGCCCTCAATGCAAGCCGGGGAGTAAAAAGTGAGGCGGAGAATAGAGCAGGGGCAACGGCAAAGCCCATTGTATTCATGACCAAGGAGATTACTCCCCAAGGGCTGCTGAAGGTTTATGAGGCATTGAAGGTTGCGCCAAGCGGAAAGGTTGCTGTAAAGATTTCTACCGGCGAGCCCGGCGGACACAATTTCTTGCAGCCCTCTCTCATCGAAGGCCTTGTGCGCAAGGTTAATGGCACTATTGTGGAGTGTAACACTGCATACAAAGGGCCGCGTTATGAAACTGAGAGCCATTTGAAGGTCTTTAAGGACCACGGATTTGCTGCGATAGCTCCAATTGACCTCCTTGACGGTTACGGAGAGGTAAAGATTCCTGTAAAGGATACTACCTACATAAAATATAATATTGTAGGCGAGAATCTTCTTAAATATGACTGGATAGTGAATCTTGCGCACTTTAAGGGGCATGCCATGGGCGGTTTCGGCGGTGTGCTCAAGAACCAGTCTATAGGCATTGCTTCGGCAAATGGAAAAACCTACATACATTCGGCCGGCGCTACAGCCGACAAGGAGGTAATTTGGAAGCACACCGCCGAACAGGACAAGTTCATTGAGTGCATGGCTGCGGCAGCGCAGTCGGTACACGACTACTTTGACGGACGCGTAATATACATAAATGTAATGAACAATCTCTCTGTTGACTGTGACTGTGATGCAACCCCTGAGGACCCAAAAATGAAGGATGTAGGTATCCTGGCATCGCTTGACCCGGTTGCTCTTGACCAGGCTTGCGTTGACCTTGTATTCAAATATCCGTCAAAGAAGGATGATGATGCTGCACCGCTGATTGAGCGTATAAATTCGCGCCATGGCGTGCATATTCTTGAGCATGCCGCAAAGATTGGCCTTGGTTCAAGAGAGTACGAACTGCGCAGCATTGACTGATGATGCGTCTGGCAATTGCTCTCCTTGTACTGCTCTCTGTGCATTTCTCGTTTGCGCAGGAATGCAGTGCGGACGATGATAAGGTGCGCGCGGCTGTAGGCCGCATGCTTGCCGATTATCCGCAGTCGGCCTTGCAGGATATTTACAAGAGCTTCTTTCAGGAGCGCTTTGGACCGGGGCACATAGTTGCCGATACAGCCATCGCTGCTTCTTGCCTCCGCCGCGAACTTGAGACGATGAACAGCGCCGGGAATCTGCTATATGAACCAACAGGTGTCAATGGCGCATATTACCGTGTTTCGCTTTCTGTGATTAAAAAGGGTATAGTGTCGTTTGATTTATATTTTTCGGCTTTTCTGCGGAGTGTGAGGGAGGTAAAAGCGGTTGATGCAGAGATGTGGAAAACAGAATGGGCGCACATTAAGAACGTAATTGACACAATGCCGCTTGACTTGCCAAATTATGCAGAGGAAACAGCTGCAATAGAGAAAATGCTGGCTGCCGGGCATTATGCAGTGCATCACAGCAGGCTCTACAATGAACATTATTCACCTCATTACCGTATAATTGCAAAGGATATTTTTGAAGCGGAACTGTTGCCGTTGATTGAGGAATTTTATGGAAAGTAATAATATTATTATAAGAGAAGCTGTGGCGGAGGATGCTCCTCTGGTTGCATTGGCAGTGCTTATGGCGCTCCACTATGACGAGACGCATCCCCTGTATCCGGTTTTCAGGGAGCTCGCGGCGCGCACCGATGCCCAGTACAGTTACTGCAATGCGCTTGTGGCTGAGGTGGATTCTGTTCCCGCGGGTGTAATTGTGGGGTATGACGGTGCGCTGCTGCATCGTTTGCGCGAGCCGCTGCTTGCACTCGTTAAGGAGAAGCAGGGCAGGGTGCTTGAGATAGAAGATGAGACCTCGGCGGGGGAATTTTATCTTGATTCGCTCGCAGTGCTGCCAGAATACCGTGGACTCGGGGTAGGGCGCATGCTGCTTTCTGCTGCATCGGAAAAAGCGTTTTCTGCCGGTTTTGAACGCGTTGGCCTGCTTGTTGATTTTGAAAATCCGCGTGCTGAGGAGTTGTATTCTTCCTTGGGATTTGAGCGTGTGAATGCAACAACTTTTCTTGGGCACGACATGTGGCACATGCAGAAGATAAAGAAGCATTAGTGTTATGATAGAGCATCTTTTAAGTCCGTTGGTATGCGAGCGCTTTGTTGCTGATGCGCGTTACCGTGAAGGCCACCTGAGAGTGGTAAACGCCTTGCCTTCGCGCAGGGTGCTTGGGCTTCATGCTCCTGAAATGAAATCTCTTGCCAAGCAGCTCTCGCGTTTCGGCGGCGAGGCTGAAATGCCGGGTGGCGTACGCGTGGCGTGCAGAAACGGCATTGAGATTATACGCTGCTTTGAGAAATTTCCATGCGAACGGCTATGCTACGAGGAGACAGTTGTTTGGGGCTTTCTTGTGAATCTTGAAAAATGCACGCTTGAGCAGCGTCTTGCCATGCTGGCGAAATATGTACCGGTGCTTGACAATTGGGCTGTGTGCGATGCTTTCTGTGCGAATGCAAAATGGATGGCGAGGATAGAAAAGGCGCTGCTATGGGATAGTCTGCAGCAATGGTTTGCGTCGCGCCGTGAGTTTGAGGTGCGTTTTGCTGTTGTTGCATCAATGTGTTATCTGCTGTGTGACGAGTGGCTGGGCATGGTCTTTGATAGAATAGATGTGCTTGGCTTTGAGGCTATAGAATCGGAGTATCGTACAGTAAAGGGCAAACCTGAGAATGTCCAGGAGGGTTGCGTCCAGGGAAAATCTCCATATTATGTGCGTATGGCTGTGGCATGGCTGCTGGCAGCTGCTCTTGCAAGGTTTCCGGAGCGGACGCGTGAATATGTACGGCGTTCGCAGTTGCCGCCCGACGTGCTGCATCTTTATGTGCGCAAGGCAAAGGAGTCTTTCCGCACAAGGCATGTGAAGGCATTTTAATGCAGTCCTCAATCGTATTTCCGGCAGAGCGCAGCGGCGGGGGCAATATCATTTTTTATCACTCAAAGAAGTGGAATATATTATACCATTCCATTTTCTTCTTGGCGGTTTCGCTGCCGCTCATTTCGGCTAATCTGTACCAATGGGCGGCAATGCGTTCATTCTTCTTTACGCCGCGCCCTTTTTCATAGCAATGGCCGACACGTTCCATAGCCTTGGGGTGTCCATTGCTTGCTGCATGCAAATGCCAGTTGAATGCCTTTTTCCTGCTTTTCTTTACATATTTTCCGTTGTCGTAGCAGCATGCCAGTTTGTACTGTGCCTCTGCATGGCCGTTTTTTGCGGCTTTTGTCAGATACTCAATTGTGGGGCGTGCGCGCAGTTCCCGCTTGCTGTATCCTGCAGCGGAGTCTTCTTTTTCCATTATATTAGCAATTGCAAACAGGGCATAAGGCTCATTCTGTTCAGCAGCCTTGCTGTACCATTCAATGGCTTTCAAACTGTCCTGCTGCACTCCGTCGCCATTTATGTAGCAGTTGCCAAGGGTGGTTTGTGACGCTGCATTTCCCTTGTTTGCCGACTGAGTGTAGTATTGTATGGCAAGGGTGTCGTTCTTTAATGTTCCAATGCCGTGCTTGTAGCAGCTTGCAAAGTTGTGCAGGGACTTGATGTTTCCCAAGTTCGCGGCCTTGCGGAAATAGCTAAATGCTGCAACGCTGTCCTTTTCTGTTCCTTTGCCCTCAATGCAGCACACTGCGGTGTTGTATATGGCGTCGGCGTATCCAAGTGCAGCAGCTTCGCTAAAGTTCTCAAAAGCCTTTTCGTAATCTCCTGCAGTATAAAGCTTGCGCCCCTCTTCGGTGAGCTTGAAGCAGTGTACAAGAAGGTCGGGGTTATCTATTCCTGCTATTGGCGTGACTTTCAGTTTCCTGATGCCGTCAATGGGACTGCCGTCAGCCTCGCGAGTTGCAATGTTGCCGTTATTTCCGTAGAACGTGCCTTTTGAGTACCCTTCAATGTCTACAGCTATGTTTTTGGCTTGGGTGCTGTTATAGAACTCTGCTTCAATTCTTCCATCTTCGGTCAGTTTTGCATCGGGTATCCAAAAGAGCGTGCGGCGATAGTCGGCGGTGGTGCTGTCGGGGCGCATCTTGCTGTAGTCGGGGGCGTAGAACTGTTTGCTTTCAGTGTATCCGTATACCATTGTATAGCGCGATGTTCCGTAGTGCGACAGTATGGGTACAATGCCTCTTGCCGCATCCTCTTGGCTGTTCGGTATGAAGCATGCTACATAATTGGGAGTGCCGGTGTTGTTCATGTCGCGTATGTTGCCATAGTCAGGTATGTCGTATATGATGGCATCAGGAGCGTTGTCTATGTTTCCGTTCCTTGGGCTGATAGCCGTTTTGTCTATAAAGGAGTGGTAGAAATTGTAATATACATAGTTTCCCCTTCTCTTTTCCCGTGTAGGCCTTCTCTTTTCCCACAGTTCGTAGTAGTTGCGGGTATTCTCGTCGGAGCGTATGACAATCTCCTTGAAGTTTGTCATCTTTTCAGGATTTGCTCCTTTCAGATACTCTTTGTCGGCTCTTGGTATGCTGTCCGATGAGTATTCGCCGTCAACAACAATGCTCTGTATCCAGTAGCACCAGTTGAGGTTGTGCCGCCAGAATGCGCTTCGCAGAATATCAAACGCGCTGAACGTGTTGTTGAATGCCGGGTCGGGGATTGTTGTCGGGATTCCGACACCCTCCATGCGTGTTCCCGTGTTGTCGCTGCTGTGTACATGGTCGCTGTTGCGCATTGCCCATGTGTCAAATGACGAAATTGCAGGGTTTGTGTCAAAAGCCGATGGAGAATCCCATCTTGGAGGGATGTCGGGCCAGTAATAACCATAATGCGAACTGCTCCAGGCCGGTATGCGGTTAAGGTAGGTTACATCCTGGGCATATTCCCACTCGTCAAGGAAATCAAAACGCATTTCGCTTCGCGGCGGGCGGTAGAAGGGGTCTTTCTTTCTCTTTGAAATGACATCGACATTTGAAAGCAGGTATTCAAACGGATTTATCTTTACCATCATCTCTTTTTCCTTTTTGAGCTCTTCGCTTGTGGCTGCTCTGCCTAAGTTGCGCTCCCAGTAGTCGTAAAGGCGCATCTCGGGCGAGAAGTAACGGTCAAGGACGAATGAGAATATGCTGTCCTTGGGCCTGTGGAAGTATTCAAAGTCGGGAATTAGCTGTGCTACGCGCTTGCCGAAGAAGTCCTCTGTCTGCAGGCGGAATTCTCCGTTTTTGTCTGTTTTGAAATCGTATTTTGTAAGTATGCTGTCTTTGTAGGTTATGTTGAAGCGGACGTCACAGTTGCCCTTGCTTGTGACCTTGAACTTGTCTAAACTGCCAATTTTGCGGTTGGGCTCTTTTTTTACATAGAGTCCCTTGACGACTATTCCCTTTTCAATAGGCTGTTCCAATTTGGCCTCCTTGCGGCTTAGCTTGTTCCAGTCGTATGAGGTCCAGCCGTGCGTGAGCATGATAAGGTCAAGCTCGCGGGCGCGGTTGGGGTTGGATGGGTCGAAATAGTTTGCGGCGTTAGGTATATATCCTTTTACCTCGCTGCCGAGCAGCATGTATGTGTACATGTTATATGTATAGGATGTTGCGTGACGGTATTTGGCGTCGTTTACGGCGAGTGAGAAACTGCCTTCTGCTATAGGCTTGCCGTCCTCGCGCTCAATCTCCAGCATAATCTTTTCATGAGGCTTCAAATTGAGGCTGTTTATCTCCTTGCCGTTGCCCTTGACCTTGAGGCGTACGCTTTTGTGGCCGTCATGCGATGCTTTCTCGTGGGTAACGAAGAACATTCTTTCGGCGAGTGGTATGCTGTCGTCAATGAAAACAATAACGCGGTTTACGCCTTCGGCAAGGCTGCTCTTGTCTACGGCAAAGAACATTTCCCTGTCGTTTGAACTGAATCTTTCGTAGAATCTGTTCCTGCCTCTGTGAAATACGGCACATCCCATTTCAGTGTCATCAGCAAGGCTGTTTTTTACACTGATGCCTATGCTTCCTGCGCTCTCCTCAACTTTTACACTGACACCTTCCTCTTCAACATCGGGCAGGGTGAATTTCTTTCTCTTTTTGCCGCCTTGCAGAATTGCGGTGTATTCTGTGCCCTCTTCGGGTGTCAAAGTAAAGCAGCCTTTTCCCATGTGTTCGGGTGTTGCTGTGAGCAGCTCTTTTCCATTGGCAAGGATGGTTATGCTGTTGCTGGCGTTGATTCCGTCACTGCCGAATACTTCAAATGCAACTCTGCTCTCCAGTCCGCTGACAAGGTGTCCTCCCTCGGGGTAGAACTTTATGTCGGTGTCGGGCAGTGTGGCTGTCACCCATTCAACCTCTCTGTCAAGTCCCTGGCGGGTATCGTCGGTCTCCACATCAGTAAGGAATCCTCTGCGGCGGTCGAGCATGTTCATGAATTCCCAGTTGTCGGCATTTACCTTGTCGAACACGGGGAAGACACGGCTGAAGATTGCCGATTTGCCGCGGTTGAGCATGTAGCGGGTGTATGCGCGTATCTCAAAATATCCCGATAGCAGCAGTCTGTTGAGTTCAAACGAACCGTTGCACGTTCCGTTTTCGTCAATCTTGTATTTGTTTGTCCTTACTACATAGCCTTCAGGCGCTACAAGCTCCACATATAGCACTTTGCTTATGTCGGTGGGAGTGTCGTTGCTGCCGCTTGTTACATACGCCTTGAACCATATCTCTTCGCCTAAATAATAGGCGCTGTTGTCAAAGTGCAGATATACGCGCTCCTCGGGGAAGAAACTCTGCTTTACAGCGCTCCTTATAATGAGGTTGTCGAGTTTGTTAAGAGTGTCGTTCATGCTGGCTCCCCTCTCTTGTGCAATCGCCGGGAGGGTTTGCAGCATAAGCAGGAACAGGGTGTATAGTGTTATCTTTTTCATATTTGCGGTTGTTATTTGGCGGCGTGCCGGGTTATTTGCTTGCGTGGGTGCTGGGTGCGGTGTCAAAGTGCAGTATGAACTGGGCATCGTATATTGTGTTGTAAAGCTCTCCGTCTTTTATTACAGGATGCCATTCCTTTGCAATTATGAATTCTTTTGCAATCTCGTAAGCGCTGTTGCGGCTCTCTTCGACTAAATAGGAGTTGCCGTTCCCTGCTATGGCAATGTTGCATCCCTTGTTTGTTATGCTATGGGCTTTTCCCTCCTTGTCTGCAATGAACTGCATTTTCACATTGCACCTCTTTATGTTCATTGCGCGGAGTTTTTCTCCGCTCTTCATGCCGTTGAGGCAGATGAACTCACAGTGGGTTTTAGTTCCGTGCTCTTCATATTTGGCGGATAGCTTTTCAATGCCCTCTATGGGTTTGATGCTTATTTGGCTTATTCTGCCGGCAATTGATTTTCTTCGTGCGGGTTCAGACAATAGTGGCAGCGGCGCGCCTTCAATAGGCGGCAGTTCAGGCAGCGCTTTTTCTTGTGCGGGGATAGCCTCTTTTACTGTTGCTGCAGGATTTTCATTGCTGATGTAGCGGTATATGTATTCAGGCTCAGCAAACAGTATTAGGAAGAGTGCTGCCATTGGCGCGAATGAGAGGACTTTCCCTTTTTGCCTCTGTTCCGATGGCTTGCGCGCCATCATAGTGATTCGGCGTCTTACATCGCTCTGCCCGAAATTGTTTGCTATGCTGAATGCCTTTTCGCCTACGGCCTTGCGCAGAAGCAGCAGCTGGTATGCGCGTGCATCGCCATGATGCATGAGAACATGTCTGTCTGCCTCAAATTCATGGATTTCCTTCATGTCGCCGGCGAGCAAGTAGGCAAAGGGGTTAAACCATTGAAGTGACTTTACAATGCTTAAAAGAAGCATGTCCCATGAGTGCATGCGGCGGTAGTGTCCCTCTTCGTGAAGAAGTATCTCATTTCCGCATTCATTATAGTCCTTCAGTGATATTACCGCATGGCCGAACCAGCTGAATGGTGCCGGGTCGTCGGCATGGCAGTGGATTGTCATTCCTCTTTGCTTGTCGGTCCACAATGTGCCCCGCCTTATTTTTCTTGTTATTCTTGCTATGTCAATTATACGCAGCAGGAATGCAATTGCTGCGCCAATAATATATAAAACAGTAAGATTGCTTATGCTGAAGAGCGATTCCCAATCAAATGGAATATTCTCTTTTGCCTTAGGGGTGAAGTTTCCCTGGCTTTCTGAAATTAGACTTCCCGAACTGTTCTTGTTGTCTGCGTCATTGGTTAGGGTGCTTCCTGCGGTGTTTGCCGATTCTGCCGGTGTGGCGGCAATTTCTGCTGCGGCACTTGCCTTTCGCTCAATAAAAACTTCTACCGGGTATGTGATTGCTGTCAATGGAAGCAATGCCGATGCTGCAATGATTCCTAACAGAAGCCTGCGGTTGAAGGTGGCAAAGGTCTCTTTCTTAAGGAATATTGCGAAAGGTATGTAGAGCATTGCCAGGCAGAGTGCCCATTTGAGGATATATATAAAAAAAGGTGTCATATCGTTCTGCGTTAGTTTCTATATCGCCATTTTTTTGGTGCGGGATGCAAACGGTTTCATAATTCTATTTTAAAGGTGCATTGCCTCTCTTCGGGTTCTCCGTCGCATGTGCCTGGTGTCCAGCGTGGCATTTTTTTTGCGGTTCTTGTTACCTCTTCATGTATCTTTTCCTTGATTTTTTTCATTCTGTAACTGCTTTTGCAGCACGAAGCCGGTATTTTTGCTGATACATCCCATACTTCGGCTTTGCCGTTTTTCTTTATGTTGAGCTTTATTCTTATATTTCCTGTAACATTGTATTTTTTGACGGTCTTGTTCTTCTTGAGGCTTTCCACAAAAAGTTCCTTGAGCTTTTGCGCTCCTCCCGGGAAAACAGGATTGGTTTGCTCAATTTCAACTTCCATTGCATCAATATTTATCTCAATGCATGCTCTTCTCTTCTGCTCCTCGCATCCGGTTATTGATGAAATATGCTTGCCTATGAACCCTTTTCCAATCGTTTCGGCGCTTTTTGTAACTATTCTGTCACGCCGTTGCTGTTCTTGCTTTTTTTCATCCACTCGGTAGGGCAGGCGCATAATTGCAAAACTGCTGCTGTTGCCCGAACTGAATGAAACATCCAAATTGCCTATCTTGCCATTATCTTGTGATAATTCTTTTTCACTCCAGTGTATGTTTCCAATATGTCTTGTTTTTTGAACTATTCCATTAGTGTCTGTTTCTGCAATAATGTATGCGCTGCAGTCTGCCCCTTTCAGCTTTTTCTTTGCCGATTCTATTATGTCTTTGCCGGCGATGGATTCAATTATCTTGCTGGTGTCCCTTTTTTTGATAATCTTGCTGTATCGTGGTTTCCACAGAATGGTGCATCTGCTTTTGCCCGGTTTCCATCTTTTGCTTCTGATGATGCTTTTGCTGCTCTCGACAAGCAGTTTCCTGGCTGTTTTTATTGAAACTGGGTCGCAATTGCCGTTAATGTTTATATTGCGCTTTCCTATTTTGATTCTTTGGACATTTCCATCTTTGCCTGCAACGACCTTTGCCGAAACAGATGATTCTGCAAAAAAATCACTGAAGTTAAGGCAGCCTGCATATATTCCCGGAACGCTGTCAAGGAATGCCGCAATGTTACACTGCTCAATGAGAGCAGTCTGCTCCTGTGCCTTGCCGGTTAGGGCAGTGCATAGCAGCATGCCCATGACGATGGTTTTCAGTAGTCTAATCATAGTTCGCGGTTGTTGCCTTTAATTATTTCAATGAGTTCTTTTATTTCGTTCTCGCTCAGCTGTTCTCTTTCTACAAAGAATTTTACTAAGGACGAGCCTGAACCTCCGAAGAATGATTCCTTTACGTCCTTCATTACATAGTTTGTGTAATTTTCCTTGCTGATGAGAGGGTAGTATGTATGTGTTTTCCCGCTTAGCTTGCGGAATTCTACGAATCCTTTATTAAGGAGAATCTTCAGGAATGTTGATACTGTAGTATATGCCGGCTTTGGGTCGGGGTAGTGTGCTATTATGTCGTGTATGCATCCTCCTTCGGGCATTTCCCACAGTGCATTCATTACTTGTATTTCTGCTTTGGTCAGTGTGTCACTCTTTTTCATGCGTCTTTGTTATTTTGGGCGTTCTGTATATTTCTGTATTCTTCTGTCTTGCTTTTCGTATGGCAAATGTATAACGAAAGTTTTAGAAATCTAAAGTTTTAGAAATTAAATTTGTGCACTGAGATGATATTTAACATCTATTATTAGTAATTGCTGTTCTGCCTGATTAGTCGTGAGAGGGTAGAGCGCATTTTAAGGTTCAGTAGCAAAAAGGTGTGGGTTAGCAAAATATTTGCGGTTGTAATAAAAAAAACAGACCCCTCGTCGCTTCGCTCTGTCGTGATGAACAATTGCGCAATGATAAGCACAGGTAATTTCTTTAACCGGCACCGTTAAATTCCACAGCTTGAACCTGTTTGATTTTTGGAAATAGTGCGAGGATTGTTTGACCGCTGGTT
>JAFXAR010000034.1 GCA_017516885.1 Bacteroidaceae bacterium | reverse complement strand
GACATCCAGCCTGTGAAGTTACAGAGGTTACCCATGTTCTCAGCATCGTAGTGGATATACCACATCCAAGCCTGGTTTGCTGTGTTAAAGCCTGTTGCAACGTCGTTCCACTGAGCGTCAGTTACAGGAGTAGCGCCTGAAGTCTCAATGGCAAGGCGTGCATACTTTGCAGCGTTCTCATAATCCTCGTCCCACATGTGAACCTTAGCGCGGATACCGTATGCTACAGCAAGGTTGGGAACCATCTTGTTCTCAGGAGTGTAATCCTTGAGGCACTCCTCGGCGATTGTAAGGTCGTTGAGGATGAACTCAATCATCTCGTCGTGTGTAGCGCGAGGGTTGTTCTTTGCAACCTCGTTGTCAGTGGTCTCAGTGATGAAAGGCACTGTAAGGCCGAGAACCTTGCGGCAGTCGGTGTAGATGTTTGCCTTAGGCTCAAAGAGCACTGTCAGCATGTAGTAGTTGAATGCGCGGTAAGCGTGGGCAACACCGGCAGCACCTCTGACGAAAGCTCTCTCATCGTTTACGTCTGCAATTGAAATAATATCGTTTGCACTCTTGATAAACTTGTAGAATGTGAACCAGGGAAGGTATGCGAAATATGTGTTGTCACCCATATTGCGCTCTGTTGAGCTGTAGGTGTAGTACCAGTCGTAACCAGAGTCACCGCCCGGGAACATGTCACCGAGCAGCTCTGTCTGCGCAATCATGTACGCAGGATAGGCCATGTCGGTCTCATGAACCTGACTGCCGTAAACAAGGTAACCCTGTGCCATCTGTGATGGAATACCTCTCAGTGAAGCCTCCAATGCTGTTGCTGAAGAACCGGCCTGTTCCGCTGTTGCATAGTTGTCCTCGGGCACAGTCTCGTCAATACAGCCGGTCAGCATGAATGCAGACATTGCCATCAAGGATAATATTTTGAATGATTTTTTCATAATCTCTAAATTATTAAAGTTAGAACTTGATTGTAACACCGCCTGAAACAGTTCTCATTGGTGAGTAGTTTGCAGCGCTTGTAGAGCTGTCCAATGACTGGCGTGGGTCGAATCCCTGGCGCTTTGACCAGTAGAATACGTTGTCAGCCGATACATAGAGACGCAAAGAGTTTACGCCAAACTTCTTTGTGAACTGCTTTGGCAATGTGTAGCCTACGTTGATGTTGTCAATGTTCAGGAAGCTTGCATCTGTAAGGAAACGGTCAGAAGAAGCAGCTGAGTAGAGGTCACCGTAGCAGAAACGTGGGATATTTGTCTTGTTCTCAGGTGTCCATGAGTTCAGCAGGTCGGCATGGTAGTTGTAACCCAAAGTGGTTGTCGGTGATGACATGAACTGTGAGTATGTGTCATCAAGCTGCTTGCCGCCAATCTGGAATGAGCAGTTGATGCTGAAGTCAAAGCCGTAAGCTGCGAATGAAGTACCGAAACCACCCATGAAGTCAGCGATAGTTGTCTCGCCGTCAAGGATATAGTAGTCAGCAGCTGACCAGTCGTCTGTAGTTGTGTTTACAACCTCTGTAACAGGGTTCTGCTTCTCGTCAAGGACTGGTGTGCCGTCAGCGTTGAGCTTAGGCTGCTCAGTTCTCTTGTAGTAGAGAGCCTTACCTGTGTTCTCGTCAACGCCTGCATACTTCTTCAAGCGCCATGTGTACATTGAAAGGTCCTCAGAGATGAAGAAGCTGAGATAGTTGTAGCCCTTGAACTCCTGGCCGTCAAATGTGAAGAGGCTTGATGTCTTCTTGTCGGGGTGAATCATGTCGATGTTGTTGTCGATTGTTGAAATGTTGAAGAAAACATCCCAGTTGAGGTTCTTCTTGTTGAAGATGTTAACGTTCATTTCAAGTTCAACACCCTGGTTTGTCATGTCACCTACGTTGTCAAAGAACTGAGAGTAACCGAGTGATGGAGCAACAGAGAAGCTGAAAAGCATGTCAGTAGTCTTTCTGTTGAAGTACTCGATGCTACCTGTAACGCGCTTGAAGAGAGCGAACTCAGCACCTACGTTAAAGTTGGTGTTCTTCTCCCAGCTGATGTCCTTAGTACCCTTTGCTGCGAAAGATGTACCGATGTTGCCGGCAGAGTTTACAATGTTGTAGAGGTCGGTGTAGCGGTAAGAGCCGATTCTGTCGTTACCCATTTCACCGATAGATGCCTTAATCTTCAACTCGTCAACCCATTTAGCCTTGAACCAGCTCTCCTTGTTGATGAGCCATGCTGCACCAACTGACCAGAAGTTACCCCAACGGTAATCAGGGTGGAAGCGTGAAGAGGCGTCACGGCGGAATGAAACTGAACCGAAGATGCGCTCGCCGTAGTTGTACTGCAAGCGTGCAATGTAACCCTCGTTGTTGTATGCCGATGCGTATGAGTATGCGCTCTGGCCGTCAAGAACGGCGCCGCCGAGCTCCTTGTTGTCCTGTGAGAACATCTTAGACTTGCTGGCAGAGAGTTCCTTGGCTTCGCTTCTGTAGTACTCGTGGCCGAGTGTGATGTCGAAGTTGTTGTTCTTGCCAAGTGTGAAAGCATAGTTCAGCATCTGCTGGGTGTTCCAGTTGAATGAACGTGAGTGTGCCTTTGAAACAGTACCGCCTGTTGTGTCGAACTGTCCATAGTATGGGTTGTATACGTGTGTGCTGCGTGTCTCGTCAAGGTTTGCTGTAGCGTTCACAGACAATGTAAGGCCATTGATGATTGTAATGTTGGCAAAACCGTGAGCTGTAAGCGCGTTACCCTCGCTCTGGTGAGTGTTGAGCTTGTTGTCCATGAGAGGGTTGGCGTCAGAGATGAAAGGACGGGTGTGGCCGCCGTTCATTCCGTTACCGTAGTCCATTACAGCAAGGCCGTTAGAATCGTACTTGATGCTGCCGTCAGCATTGCGTACATAGACAGGGTAGATGGGGGCCATCTGTGAAGTGAACGCCCATACGTTGCCTGATGAGTTGCTTGCACCGTTGTTTGTAAGTGAGTTGAACTCAAAGTTTGTGTAAGAGAAGTTACCGCCTACCTTCAGCCACTTCTTAGCCTGGTAGTCAGCCTTCAAGCGTGCTGTAAGACGCTCCATGTCAGAACCGTATGTTATACCCTCGTTCTCAAGGTAACCGATTGAAGCATAGAATGAAGAACGCTCGTTTGCTGCAGATACAGAAGCGTTGTACTCCTGGCGGAGACCTGTGCGTGTACCTACATCTTCCCAGTCATCGGGTGTCATGTAGTAGTCGCCTTCAACGCGGCCAAGTGTTGCGTTAGGGTTGAGCTTGCCGTTCATGCCAATCATGTACTCGCCCTCGGGTACAGTATATACATTGTAGCCAAGACCGCCGTTACCCTGAATGCCGCAGAGGTTCTCGTTAGCCTTAATCCATGCAGCGTTAGCGCTCAGGCCGTCGTTGATGTATCTGTTATACAATGCAGTGTAGTGTGTCTCATAGTACTGTGCAGGGTTAGTGATAACCTCGTACTTTCTGAGAGCATTGGTGTTTGCACCCCACTTTGCGTCGAATGTTACAGTAGCTTCGCCCTTCTTTGTAGCGTTCTTAGTGGTGATGATGATAACACCGTTAGCACCGCGGGCACCGTAAAGGGCATTTGATGCAGCGTCCTTGAGGACTGTCATTGACTCAACGTCGTTAGGATTAAGGTTGTTGAGGTCGCCGCTGTAGGGAGCGCCGTCAACGATAATCAACGGGTTGTTCTCAGCGTTGATAGAGCTGATACCGCGAATCTTGATGCTTGCCTGTGCACCAGGAGCACCGTTTGAAGATGTCAGCTGAACGCCGGCAACCTTACCTGAAAGGGCGTTGGTAACGCTTGTTACCTGAGTATTCTCAAGCACTTCGGCGTCGACAACCTTTGCCGAACCTGTAAAGGCTGATTTCTTTGCTGTACCGAAGGCAACAACCATGAGCTCGTCAAGAGAAACACCGTCCTCAACAAGCACAATCTTCATAGGCTTGCCGCGCAGGATGTGAACCTCCTGAGTTGTCATACCTACATATGAAACGCGTAGAGTTGTCGCGCTGCTTGGTACATTTTCAATTGTAAAATTACCTTCTACGTCAGTGTTGGCACCACGGTTGGTTCCCACAACAAACACAGAGGCACCAAAAACAGCTTCGCCATTAGAGTCTGTAACCTTACCAGTCACTTTGGCGCTTTGAGCTGCTATTGTACCAATACCCATGCAGATAAAGGCCAATAAAAATAGCACTCTTTTCATAATAAATAAGTTTAAGTTAATAATAATTAAGTATTTAGGTTCTTTTTATCTCGTTCCAGCATGTGCTATAATGGAAGTTAATGGCGCGAAGATAAGCAAATTGACGCAAACTTTAAAATAAGTTAAGCATTTTTTTTCAACAATTGTGTTGATTTTTTATCAAAATCACTTTTTTACTCTCATTTTGACTATTTTGACAGATTGGCTATTTCGCTGTTTTGCTGCCAAAATGTTAATTTGTTTGCTTTGTTATGCTCCAAAATGCCCCTTTTTATCAAAAATATGTGCGCATGGTTGCATTCTGGCGCTGCTTTGGTTGTTTTTGACAAAATGTCAGCGTTTATTGGTTTTTGCCAACATAAAGTATGCTTGCGAAAAAAATAATTTATTAAACTACGTTAACAGTTGCTCTGCTTCCTGTTTCTCGCGCGCGTACATTATATTATAGAGTACAGAGAACGGAGAACAGAGTACAGAGAACAGAGTACAGAGAACAGGGTGTGGCGAACTGATCAAGGAGCATAAAAACTCCGGCGTGCACTTTTAAAAGTGCACGCCGGAGTTTTTATATGTGGGTAAATGTTTCTTAGAACAGTTTCTGCGGGTATTCTCCTGCGTCAACGAGTGACTGGATTTTCTCAACTGTTGCAGGACGGTCGGCTGCGTATGTTACGCCGAACCACTTTGCAGTTGTGTCAAGAACCTCGCATGTTGCCTTGCCTGTAGTGGTAAGGTTGTTAACTACCAATGGGATGAAGTATTCTGCCTTTGGCTTTGAGATGTTCTCCTTGAGGAAGTCAACGAACTGCTCCTCTGAGTGCTTGAAATAGTCGGGAGTGAAGCCCCAGAAGTTCATTGATACCGGTGTCTCCTCGCCAACAGGCTGCCATGCGCCCTCTTCGTCCTTATAGCAGATTGGGCCGTCAACGCGCATAATCTCTGTGCGCTCTACAACGCCTGTAAGCATGTTCTGGTCGTTCTTTTCGCAGATACCGCGTGCAACGCTGCCGTTCTCGCTGAGTGTGTTGCAGATGCGGAAGCCTACCATTGAGTATTTGCCCTCAGAGCCTTCGGGGAGCTCGCTGAGCCATTTGCCCATTACGGCAAATGCATCTCGGCCGTAGAAGTCATCGGCATTGATTACTGCAAATGGCTCTTTGATAGCGTCCTTGCCCATGAGCACTGCATGGTTTGTTCCCCATGGCTTTGTGCGCTCCTCGGGTACTGCAAAACCCTCGGGAAGGTTGTCAATTGCCTGGAATACAAGCTCTGTTGGGATGTGGCCCTCGTACTTGCTAAGAACCTTGTCGCGGAAATCCTGCTCAAAATCCTTGCGGATAACGAATACCAATTTGCCGAAACCGCCGCGGATAGCGTCGTAGATAGAGTAGTCCATGATTGTTTCACCGTTAGGACCAAGACCGTCAAGCTGTTTCAAACCACCATAGCGGCTGCCCATGCCGGCTGCCAATACAAAAAGTGTAGGTTTCATGTTTTTAATATTTAAGAGTTAAGTTAATAAGTTTCTTCTTTTATATTAAACTTTACGTTATCTTCCTGTTTGCAGGGTGAAAGCACTGCATCATTTTCAAAGGTAGTGCTTATTTATTAAAAAAAGAAAATTATTGTAACTTTTTTTGGAAAAATGCGTTTAAATGCTCTCCACACTCAAATTTGACTTCGTCCAAACAGTTTTCGCTCGCTTTCCGCTTTTCGTTTTCCGCTTTCAGTTTTCAGTTTTCCGTTCTCAGTTTTCCGCTTTGCCAGCGCTGTCTAATCGCAACCCGCACGGCACAAACTGCGTCTGTGCTTCGTGCGACTAATTGCTGCCAGCGCTGTCTAAACTTCGCCTCCGGCTCAGCTTTCCGCTTTGCCAACGCTGTCTAATCGCAACCCGCACGGCACAAACTACGTCTGTGCTTCGTGCGACTAATTGCTGCCAGCGCTGTCTAAACTTCGCCTCCGGCTCAGTTTTCCGTTTTGCCAGCGCTGTCTAAACTTCGCCTCCGGCTCAGCTTTCCGTTTTCAGTTTTCCGTTTTCAGTTTTCCGCTTTCCGCTTTGCCAGCGCTGTCTAATCGCAACCCGCACGGCACAAACTATGTCTGTGCTTCGTGCGACTAATTGCTGCCAGCGCTGTCTAAACTTCGCCTTCGGCTCAGCTTTCCGCTAGAACGGATAGCCTATTGCAAAATGCCATGCAAAGCCGTCCTTGAATGGGTTGAGGTTGAAATATCCGCTGCGCTTGGTCTTGTAGGGGGCATGCAGGCCAAGTCCGAAGTCAATGCGTGCCACAAGGAATCCGAGGTCGTATCTGATGCCGAATCCGGTATTTAGTGCCAGCTGCTCGGGAAAGTCCTTCAGGCGGAACTCTCCTCCCGGGCGTTCGCTGTCCTTTTTCATGAGCCAGATGTTTCCGGCATCAAAGAATATCGCTCCATGGAGGTCGGCAATAAGTTCAAACCGGTATTCTGCGTTCATCTCAAATTTGAGCGTACCGGTTTCGTCAAGATATGAGTAGCGGTTTGTGCCGATCGGGTGGTAGCTGCCGGGGCCTACGGAGCGTACGGTAAATGCGCGCAGGCTGTTTGCGCCGCCAACATAGAACTGCTCGCTGTAGGGCGCGTACTCCGAATTGCCGTAGCTGTGTATAATGCCGGCCATGAATCTCGTGGCAATGTATTGGCGCTTGCTGAGCCTCCACAGATTTCTTATCTCGGCCGTTCCCTTCAGGAACTGTGCGTAGGGGTTGTCAAGGATGTTCTTGTTTTTTTTGCTGAGCGGCTGGCCAAAAGCCCAATATATAAGCGAAGTGACATTTCCGGCCGATGTGAATGAGACCTCGAGCCAGGTTTTGTTTCTGTAGGCGGTGTTCGTCTCGTCGTAAGTGTATGTGTACTGCATTGCCGGGATGAACTGGTCGCGGAAGCTGTTCTTCACGGCGCGGTTGCTTGCGGCAATGGAGTCGAACTTTGCTGTTGTCTTCAGCAGCATGTCGTATGATATGCGCAGAGGTATCACGGTGTGGGTGCTTGTCTTGCTGCTGAAGATTTTGTAGGTTGCATCGCCGCCTGAATGTATCATTTTGAAGAATCCCGAACGGTTCATCTGGTCGGTGAATAATCTGAAGCTGGTTGTTGCCGGAGTGCGCAGATATTTGCGGTTGATTCCGGGGAAGAAGAGGCGGGGGTAGTGCAGTGTGATGTCTGCTCCCATCTCCCATGAGTTTATGACGGCCGCACGTCCCTTTACATTCTTGTCGGTTTGCCATTCGTATGAGCCTGTGAGCCCTATCTTGAGCGTTTCGCCACGCTTGAACACATTCTTTTTGGAGAGGGTTATTTTGCTTCCCGGGCCAATCTGGCTGTTGCTCTTGCTGGTTACGTTCAGTTCAAAGGTGAAGTCGTATGGCTTGTCGAGCTGTGTTGTTACGTTCACAGCCATGGTCTTCTTCTTGTCGTCGGGCACCATTCTGAAGTTGATGCTGCTGAATATGTTCATCTGGGTAAGCATCTCCAGCGCTTTCTGCTGCTTTTCGGCCGAATAGAGCTCGCCTTTGCGCATTTGCAGATTGCGCATGATTGCTCCGGCCTTTACAGGGACGCTCTTGCCGCTGTATATGTAGTTTATGTTCCTTAGTTTCAGCGTGTCGGTTTGCTGTCGGTTTGCTCCCATGCCCATGCTGCCGTATTTGGACACACGGACATTTATGTTGTCTATGGTGTAGGAATTGTATGCCTCAGCGGGTATGTTTTTCACTGTTTGCAGGCGGAGTCTTACCTTGTAGGGCGTATTTATGGTATCGGCAAGGTAGTTCAGGTAGCCCGGCTGGAAATAGTAGTATCCGTTGTTGCGAAGCAGGGTGCTTATGCGGTTTCGCTCCTGCTCCATAAGCGATGCGTTGAACTGCCCGCCCGCCTTTATGAGGGCGTTGGGCATGCTGCTCTTTACAAGCGAGTCGGCCGGCTCGGGGAACTCGCAATAGGCAATGCTGTCATATACCGCGGGCCTGTTGAATGTGACAGTGTATACAACGCTTGCCTTCTTGGGGTTCTTTTTGCTTGTATTTGTCTTGGCCTCAACCTTTCCGTTGAAATAGCCGTAGTATTTCAGGATGTCTGTTGCCACTTCGGCTCTCAGCTTGGGGTTTACATTGGAAATTAGCACTGGTTCTGTGCCGAACTTCTTGAAAAGCCATTTTCCAATGCCGCCTTTTGAATTATAGAAGGTGTTGTATATCCAAAGGCCTATGGAGAATGTCTTGAGCGAGGAGCTGCCGGCAAAAGAACCGTTGGGGGGATAGTCAAGGGCGTATGCAATCTCCTCCATGGCTGTTTGTCCGGTGGGGGATAGCGCATTCTCTTCGGCATCGGCAAATTCCATGCCTTTAATGCCGGTGTAGAGCTGCTCGCCGTCGGGAATGCGCTTGGTGGATGCGCAGGCGGTGAGAAGGAGTGCCGCTAATATGTATATAACTCTATTTTTGTTCATTTTGTCTCTTTTTCTTCTTTGTTAGCGCCTCTTTCCTTTCTTTCGCCGCTGCTTCTTTCAAGGGGCGCGGCGTTCCTCTCCTTTTTGCGGAAGATGAACAGCTCCTTAAGGCTGCCGAGCTTGCGCTTGTATACATAGCCTACTCCGGTTTCTGTTATTTCGCCTTCAAGGATTGATTCGTAGTTCTTGTCGTAGAAGAGCTTGAGGAATCTGTTGCCGCCCTCGTTTATCTTCCACTCAAGTGATGCGTTGTTTATGAAGCTGTTGTCAGTTTCGGGATGGTCGCCGCTGTTCACTTCGCCGCCAATGACCACAGTGAAGCGGTCGTTCCAGAATCTTTTGCTGAAACTGAAGGAGTAGTTCTTGTATGTTCCGCCGGTTTCGGCGTTTGTGGCATCGTTTATGCCCACGTTCACGCTTACATCCTTCATGGCTGTGCCGGCAATGTCGTTTATCTTGGCATCAATGAACGAACTGAGGGCGTTTGAAATGGTCACGCCCTTGCTGTTGCCGGCGTATGCTCCGGTTATGAGCATTGTTACGGCGTAGCGGCTGAAGGCATCGGCATCAAGGGCGTTCAGCTGGTTCTGTACGGTCGTGTTCTCGGGTGATGCAATCGTAAAGCCGAGGTCCATTTTTTCAAGGGTGTTCGTCACCTTGACGCCTACGTCAAACGGTACGGGAATCATGCTATTGTCCTCAAATGTAACCGAGGTGGTAACATGCTCAAGGGCCGTGATGTCCAGTTCGGGATTCAGTACATCGCCGCTCCATACAAGGTTGCTGCCGTCGCTTATGTCAAGTGTCTTGAGCGGTATGATGGGCAGTGTAAGCTTGAACTCGCCTTCGTTCAGCTGGTATTTTCCGGTGGCCTTAAGGCCTGCATCATTGCTGTAGGTTATGTTAAGGTTGCCTTCTCCTTCTGTGGTTACATAGTTGTTCCGGTTCTTGTCAAGGTCGGCATTGATTCTTGCTCCCTCCTCAATTTTTATGTTGAGGTTTATGTTTGTCTTTCCAAGGTCAAGGCTCTTCTCTGTTTCAGCTACAGCCGTGGTGTCGTTGAAATTCACAAACTCCACAAGGCCGTCAAGCTCCTTTTCCGATTCTATTGGCGCGTCAAGCATCACATATGTAAGGTTGCTCTTGTTAAGCATGGTTACATTGCCCCTCATGGTGAGGTTGCTGAGCGTGCCTCTTATTCTTGCGTTTGTGTTGAGGAACAGCTTGCCGTAGAACATGGCATTGTCCCTCTTGGGGGCATTTATAAGCTCGTAGTTGGTGGCGTTCATCCTTATGTTCAGTTCGGGGTTGGAGAGCCTTGTCAGGTCTACCGTGCCGTCAATGCTGAACGGATTGCTGCCGTGGGCAAATATGCTGAATTTGTCAAAGGTAATCTTGTTGTCAATCACTTTTACCGGAGTGTCGCCCATGCGCAGCGAAGTGGCAAAGTCAAAGGCGTGTATGCGCATGCCTCCTAAATTTATCCGGCCGTTTGTCTCAATGCTGTCCTTTTTGCTGCTTAGTATAAGGTCGCCGTTAATGTCGCCCTCAAATGCTATTCCCATGCTCTTTGTGAATGCCGAGGGAATGCTCATTGGGAAATTTGTAAGTTCGGCCTTGCCCGCCAGCCCGTAGCCTTCGGCCGAATCGTCGTAGCTTCCCGACAGGCGCATTGCATTGTTGCCGTTATGCTGCATGCCGAAGAAGAAGTTGTGGATATTGTTCTCGTCGGGCGAGTATGCCAAGTCGAATTTTTCGTTGCCAATGTATTCCCCTTCATATTTTGCATCGTCAATGCTGATGTTGCCGTTGAGGGCCATAATGCCGTTGCCTGTCCTTATCTGCGCGTCAAGGTTCAGCAGGCCGGCAATGTCGGGGGCGTACGGTATTATGCTTGATGCCTGGTCAAGATGTACATTGAAAAGTTTTGCGCGGATGTTGTATTTTGCGGCTTCATCGGGCTCGGTGTAAATGTGCATTCCGCTGTTCTCCTCATTGCTGAGCGTTACGTCGGCCTCTACAGATAGCCCTTTCCCAATCTTTACATAATTGCCGTCGCTGAAGCGGAACTTCCTGTTCATGAGAACTGCATTGGGGGAGAAGCTGATGTTCAGTCCGTAAGGCCGCATTATTGTTGTCATTCCTAACTTTACGCCCACGCCGTCCTTGCTGTCGCGGAACATGAAGTTTGTGCTCAGTGAGTCGCTTGTAAGGTTTCCGTACAGCATGGCACTGTAGGTTTCCTTTTCTTCGTCGGGGTTTACCGATGTGCTTCGCACTCCGGCATAATATCTTATCTGGTTTCCCTCCTGTCTTGTTATGAACCGTATTGTGTCAAGGTTTATGTCGCCGTTCTTAAAGCCGTAAACGCCTCCTCTTGCGTTCAGGCCCTCTTGCGGGCCAAGGTTTATGTCAACATTCACATTGTTTATGTTCATGCCTTTCATTGCCAATGCGTTGGCCAGCATGTTCCTGTTGCCGCACTTGAAGTTGAAGGCAAGCGACGGCAGCTGCTTTTCGTAGTCGTGCATGAAGTGCACCATGTCCTCGTGCTTCATGGCATCCTGGAACATTTCGGCAATCTTGTATAGCGAACCGGCCAGTCCCATGTATCCGCAGTCCATCTCGCCTGAGATGCTGAGGTCGCCGTTCTGCGTTTTGAGGTATGTCCTGTTGGGGGTGGTGGAGGCTATTATATATATATTCGCCGGCGTAAAAGTCCTCTCCTTTGTTATGAGCCTGACTTTATCGCTGTTGAATCTCAGTGTATGGCTTTCCTTGAGGTCGGTTGTTGCCTCAAAGTTCAGCTTCATGGCGCTCTCGAACTTGCCGCCCATGAGGTTAAGTCCCTGGAAATTGATGCTCTGCACGTCAATTTCGCTCTTGTTCTTTATTCCCTTGCTGCTGAAAGTGGTGCTGAAACCGGCCGTCAGCTTTAGATTCGGGTCATTGGCGGCAATTCCAATAACGGAGTTGCTGTTCCTTTGCGATGCGTCAATGCTTATTCCTGAAAGCGATGTGCCGGCATATTGTATCTCGTCTATTTTTAATGATACATCGTAGGCGGTGGTGTCATTGAAAATGTCGAATCCGTTGCCTTTTGCCTTGAGGTTCAGTGTTAAATTGGAAAGCGGAATATCCGGCATCACAGCTGCTGCGTCAATTCCGTTTGTGGCAATGTCGGCATCGTATTCTAAATGGTTCATGTCGAACCAGCCGTCTAAGGCAATATTTCCGCCGGCGGCATCAATGTTCAGCAGAGCTTCAATCTTGCCGGTGGAATATGCAGCCTTGCCGCTTATTGCAGCCTCGCCCTTGTTGTCGGTTGCAACGGGGTGGCTTATGAAGCGCCGAATGTCGCTGACCTTGCCGTTGAATTGAAGCGCTGCCTGAAGTTTTTCTATATCAAGGATTTCGCTGGCAGAACCGCTCGCGTTCAGCGATGCCAGTGAGGGTATGTCTATGGCCATTGTGTCAATCTCCAAATGCGATACGTTCCCCCTTGCCTTCATGCTCGCATCGAACATTTTATCCTCAAACAGCGACAGGGCATTGTACTGCTCCTGTGTAAGCAGTGCCGCAAGGTCTTTCTTGTTAAGACCGGCATCCAATGAGGCGTCAAGGGCTACGAATTTCACAGATGTGAACGCCAGCCATGGAATGTTAGCCGCAAGGTTTAAATAAGAGCCGTTTTTGCTCTTGAGCGAGAGCTTTTCCAATTCAATTCCTATTGGAGTAACCTTAGCTATGGCTGATGCGCCGGTAAGCCTTATTCCGCCCGGCTGTATGAACATAAGGTTGTCAATCCTTACATCGGCATTGCTGCCTTTGTACTTGAGGTCTCCTGCAGCCAAATAAATTTCTTGCAGCTCAAGGTGGTCAAGCGGTGCTTCAGTGGCGCTTTCTATTCCCTTGTCATATTTTACATCGCTGTTTACAAGTTCAATGCCGGCAATGCTGTAGAGTTCATTCTCAAGGTCGGCATGTCCGCCGCGCGCACGCAGCTTGCCAACTTTGGCAGTTATCTGCATTGTGTCCAGTGGCATTGAAACTGTGAATGTGCAGTTCTCAACTTTTGCACGCCTCAGGTTTATTTTCCATTTCAGCGGTTCTTCGTCCTCTTCCTCCTCGTCGGAAATGCTGTCCCTGACGGTCACATGGATGTTTGCGCTGTGAAGATGCACCTGCCTTATGTTTGCAATCTCCTTTGTGAGGTCAATGTTCCGGGCTACGGTTCTGAAGTATCCTATTTCTCCCTTGATTTCCACATCGGGAATCATCTCCCTGGTCTCTAATTTAATATGCTCAAGTGATATGTAGTTGAGCTCAACCTCTCCCTTGAACAGGGGCATTAGGGAAATGTTGACGCTTGCCTTGTCGCCCAAGGCGTAGACGCAGCTCTCTTTGGACATTTCAAAGCCGGATACTCTGAGCTTGAGCGGAAATGCAAGGTGTACGGAGCTTATGCTGATGTCGTACCCTGTCTGTTTGCTTGCCTCCTTGCATATATAGTCAACGGCGAATTTCTGCACCGGAGGTATGTAGAGCAGAATAATCAGCACCCAAAACAGTATGACCGGGATGCTGAGTGTGACAAGGAGTGCCTTGAGTATTCTATGGGTTCTGCTCTTTTTATTCATTTCTATTCAGAAAAACTTTGCGAAGTTAGTCAAAATCTTTGGATTATCCGACTTTTCTGTAATATATAATGTATAAAAACAATCTCGAACGGATTTTGAACAGCGTGCAGACTTGTTTTTTTAACATGCATGGTTTTTCGGTGAAATATTGCTAACTTTGAAAACTCTTTTGTAAAAACATAGAAGCATGAAGAAAATAGAGACTGCTACGCTTGAAAACGGACTTAGAATAATACATGTGCCGGCAGAGGATTCTGAAATGGTGTATGTAAATTTGCTCTACGGAGTGGGCTCGCGCAACGAAGACCCTGAGCACACCGGAATTGCGCATCTGCTTGAGCATCTTATGTTTGACGGCACAAAGGCTGTCCCATCCTTTGACGAACCGCTTGAAAGCGCCGGCGGCGAAAACAATGCATATACCAACAACGACGTGACCTGCTACTACATATCTCTGCCCAGGCAGAATGCCGAACTTGCCTTTTGGATGGAGAGCGACCGCATGTGCAACATACCCTTTGCAAAGAAAAAGGTTGATGTGCAGCGGCAGGTGGTTATCGAGGAGTTCAAGCAGACTACGCTCAACCGCCCTTATGGCGATGCCGGGCGCATTTTGCGCTCAATGGCATATAAGGTGCACCCTTATCGCTGGTCAACTATAGGCAAATGCTTTGAGCACATTGCCGGGACGCCTGTAAGCACAATACGCAATTTCTACAGGAACTACTATTCCCCCGACAATGCGGTGCTCTCGGTAGTAGGCGATGTGCCCTTTTCCCAGATTATGGAGTGGTGCGTAAAGTGGTTCGGCCGTATCCCTGCAAAAGGCTTTGTAAAGCCATGCCTTCCGCAAGAGCCGCGTCAGACGCGCCAGCGCCGCAGAACCGTTCACAGGAACGTGCCCGAAAATGCACTCTATTTCGGCTTTCACATGGGAGGGCGCCTTGATGCCGGCTACTATCCTTGCGATGTAATCTCCGATGTGCTTTCCAATGGCTATTCAGGCCGTTTGCAACAGCGCCTGATGAAGGAGCAGAGGCTTTTCTCAAAGATTGATGCATTTATAACGGGCAGCGAGGATGCCGGCATGTTCTGGATATACTCGCGAGTGGCCGACGGCGTAAGAATTGAGGATGCCGAAGCGGCCGTGTGGGCAGAACTTGAACTGCTGAAGAACGAACTCGTGCCCGATGATGAGCTTGAAAAGGTGAGAAACCGTTTTGAGTCGGAACATACATTCAGGAATCTTAACGGCGAGAATCTTGGCGGAAATGCGGCGCTTGCCTTGTGGCGCGGAAGCCTTGAAAGCCATTTCAATGAACCGGAACTCTATCGCAGCGTCACTGCCGAAGCGCTCCGCGCGGCAGCGAAGGAACTGTTCCGCAAAGGCAACAGTTCGGTGCTCTATTATCTAAAGAGGCTGACTAAAAAGTAATTTTTAGCATACTCTGTTTTTATGAAGATGAATAAAAAGATGTAGTTCAAGGCTTGCGCAGCCTGAAAAACCGGAGTTTACTAAGCGTAAATGAGGATTTTGAAGGCAAGCGTAACGCAG
>JAFXAR010000033.1 GCA_017516885.1 Bacteroidaceae bacterium | reverse complement strand
CGCGTGTTTGTCATCCCGAAACGGAGTTCGCCGCCCAAAGGGGCCAAAGGCAACCTTGTGTGAGGGATCTCTTATTTCGTGATATTTTGAGATTATATCGAACCAGCCTTAATTAAAGAATAAATAAACAACCTCTAATATTATGACAAAGAAACTAAGCACAGGCACATTATGCGTACAAGGTGGCTGGCAGCCGAAGAAAGGCGAGTCGCGTGTACTGCCGATATACCAGAGTACAACATTCAAGTATGAGACAAGCGAGCAGATGGCGCGTCTGTTCGACCTTGAGGACAGCGGTTACTTCTACAGCCGCCTGCAGAACCCTACCGTCGATGCGGTAGGTGCCAAGATAGCAGCCCTTGAGGGCGGTGTCGGCGCAGTGATGACCTCTTCGGGCCAAGCTGCGAACTTTTACGCCATACTCAACATCTGCCAGGCCGGCGACCACTTCGTGTCGGCCACCACAATCTACGGCGGTACATACAATCTGTTTGCCGTAACAATGAAGAAGATGGGCATTGAGGTTACATTCGTCGATGCCGATGCTCCGGCCGAAGAGATAGAAAAGGCGTTCCGCCCCAACACAAAGGCCCTGTTCGGCGAGACAATCTCGAACCCCAGTGTGAATGTACTCGATATTGAGAAGTTCGCCGGCATTGCACACCGCAACGGAGTGCCCCTTATCATCGACAACACCTTTGCCACACCGGTGAACTGTCGTCCTGTCGAATGGGGAGCCGACATTGTCACACACTCCACCACAAAGTACATGGACGGTCATGCTGTAGCCGTAGGCGGTTGCGTTGTCGATAGCGGCAACTTCGACTGGGAGGCACAGCACGACAAGTTCACTTGCCTCACCGAGCCCGACGAGAGCTATCATGGCCTTATATATACAAAGAACTTCGGCAGGGCTGCCTACATAACAAAGATGATTTCTCAGGTGATGCGCGACTTGGGAGCGATGATGGCACCCGAAAATGCCTTCCTGCTTAACCTGGGACTCGAAACGCTGCACTTGCGCATGCCGCGCCACTGCGAGAATGCGCAGAAGGTTGCCGAGTATCTTGAAAAGCACCCTAAGGTGAAATGGGTGAACTACTGCGGTCTTGAGAGCAGCAAATATTATGAGCTCGCGCAGAAGTATGTGCCTAACGGCGGATGCGGTGTCATGGCCTTCGCGGTAAAGGGTGACAAGGAAGATGCTATACGCTTTATGGACAGCCTTAAGTTCATATCAATAGTAACACACGTTGCCGACGCCCGCTCATGTGTGCTTAATCCGGCAAGCCACACACACCGTCAGCTGAGCAACGAGCAGTTGCTGGCTGCAGGCATCGACCCCGACCTCATTCGCTTGTCGGTAGGTATCGAGGATGCCGAGGACATTATTGCCGATATCGAGCAGGCATTGCAATTGATTTGAACCTTTCAACAGAAGAGCTCATGAAAGTTGCATGCCTTATAATATTTATGCTCTTGACATTGAATGCCAATGCCAATGGCCGTATGCTGTCGGCAAGCGAAGCTCCCATGGACTCGATAAGGAAACAACTGAAACTGAAGAGAGTGGAAAAGAACCTTCCGCTCGAAGCACCGGTCGAGTTCAAGGAACGTAGCCTTGAAGAGAACAGCACTAAGGGTAAGGGGATAAAACCCGGCATTGGCAAGTCTCCAAGGAACATACATACCCCGGAACCCAAGAGCCTGCCCGAAAAGAACGACAGCATGCCGTCTGTAGAAGAGAAGGCAGAAACCGAAAGCAAGGTGCATTTCGAGCTCACCGGCAACAACGATATAGCGATGTTCCCCGGCGGCGAAAGAGCAGTAAGGGATTTCATACGCAAGAACAAGCGTTACCCTGAGGAGTGCAAAGCTACACGTGCTCATGGCAAGGTTACCATAGAGATGACTGTCGCACCCGACGGTACTGTAAGCAACATAGCTGTTGCTACAAGCAGCGGCAACAAGCACATGGATGCCGAGGCTATGCGTGTTGCCGGGCTGATGCCTAAGTGGAATGCCGCAAAGGATATCCAAAACGGCAAGGACCGCCTGTACAGAATGAGCATGACGTTCCGTCCGGGAAGATGAGGGGAGAGAAAGTTGCGAGTAAGCGAGTGCAGAGAAAAAGTTTACTTTTACTATGCCGAGCGAGAGCAACTTGGGCGAAGCCAACAGAGAACAGAGCAAAGAGTACAGTTGAAAGTTTCGACGGCTTTCGTCGCTGCGCCCTGCGGGATGCAAATAATATGAAGTTGTTTGAATACAAAACAGGATATAGCATAGTAGCCTTTTCCACAATGCGTGGGGAAGGCTGCTGCAATTATGGCAGGTTCCTTAAAAACTTAAAAAACATCAACTCTTTTTATTTTTCCTTGTTTATGTTATATAAGTGTTATACATTTGCATTAAATAATATAACAGTTATATAATAAATTGATTATGGATGCAGTATTGGAGCGGAAACAGACGGCATTTCGTTTAAGCACTGAGTTGCTTGCAAAACTGAAAGAGGCTGCGACAAGAGAGAACCGTAGCTTGAACAACTACGTGGAGAGTGTACTGATGGAAGTTGTATATAACAATCCCAACAAGCTCACCATTAAAGCTATGCGCGAAGCAAGAGAGAAGCGTGAACTTGAAACATTGGCTGCTGATAATCTTGAAACCTTGATTAGCTCTTTATAGGATGTTTACACTCAAAATCACAAGCCAGTTCAAAAAGGATTTGAAGCGAATACAGAACAAACCAGACAAAATAATACATCTTAAAGAGGTACTTCTGCTGTTGGAGGAAGAGGGAATGTTGCCTGAAAAATACAAACCGCATAAATTAGTTGGCGACTATGCAGGCTTTATGGAATGCCATATTGAGAATGATTTGTTGCTGATATGGCTTGACCCTGAAGAGAATATAATAAAACTGGTACGTTTAGGTACTCATTCCGAACTGTTCAAATAATGCTGTCAGCATTGCACTTATGAGATTGAAGTTGCTTGAATACAATATTGGAACAGGAACCAGAGCCTTTTCCACAATGCGTGGGGAAGGCTATGGCAATTATGGCGGGTTCAATATTACCGGTTATTGCGGAGACAGCCCGGCCCATGTGGCTGAGTGCCGCAAGCTGCTGTGCAGGGAACTTGGCATAGAAGACCGCCGGCTGCTGCTTCCCAGGCAGGTTCACGGCGACAAGGTGCTGGTGATAGACGAGCAGTTCATGCAAAAGCCTGCCGAGGAGCAAAGCAAGCTGCTGTATGGCATTGATGCAGTTGTTACAGAGCTGAAGAGAACATGCATAGGCGTTTCCACTGCCGACTGCATTCCCGTATTGATGTACGACAATAAAAGAGGCGTTGTCGCAGCAGCGCATGCAGGCTGGCGAGGCACTGTTGCGCGCATTGCAGAAAAAACAGTCGCAGCCATGACCGACAGCTACGGTTGCCGTACAATAGATATACATGCTGTTATCGGGCCCGGAATCTCACTCGATTCCTTTGAGGTAGGTGACGAGGTCTATGATACATTCAGGAAAAGCGGCTTCGGCATGGAGAGAATTGCCAAACGTTACCCTGCTTCCGACGGTAGCGAGAAATGGCATATAGACCTTTGGGAAGCCAACAAGCAGCAACTGTTGTCGTGTGGATTAGACGAGAGGAACATACATCTTGCTGCCGTATGTACATACAAGGAACATGACAGGTTCTTCTCGGCGCGCCGGTTAGGCATAGAATCGGGCAGAATATTCAACGGGGCAATGCTTCTGTAACAAGCGTGAAAGGCAAGCTCCACTCCATAAGTGCAGTATCGCACAAGGCGTTGAACGAATCGCCATAGACCACCATTTCAAAAGTTGGAGTAAAAAGCGCGTATTCCAAATTATATGAGACTTCGGCAAACCTCATCTCCAGGCAACTGTCGAACAGGAACTTGCCACGATGCGTCCTGTAGTTTCTTGTTGACAAGGGCTGATGTTCCGATACCAAAGAGAGAGTGACTATTTCGTTGGTTTCCAGCTTCAGGCAAATGGAATCGCCGTTGTACGGCGCATGCCACTCGTAGCCGGCATAAGGCGGCCACTCGTTCTCGGTTTCGTGACACGACGGGAATAAACACAATACAAACATCAGTAACAGCAGTCCAAAAAATTTTTTTGCAATCATAGTAATTTGGTTTAGGATAAATATTGAAGCTTAACTACCGGGCACAATAGCGGTATTTTATCTATAACAATCGGCATGGATATTTTGTTCGGAGACAAGAAAAGCGCGGAACTTTCTGCATTATCCTCTAACCAGGTGTTGGCATACCCAAGAAACAGACAACGACAAAAAGCCCGCGCCAAACGCAGGCATTCCAATCGTATCGTGTTTCTTTAACAACGCGGCCAAACTTTGGTTAGAAACGACAACAATCAAAACGCTTTATAATATGTCTTGAAACGCTATTAAATCATAGGCTGAATATTTGTGTTAGTGTACAAATGTAGAAATTAATTTAGAATATACAGCACAATATCGATGTTAAACTTCGGTAAAGCCGGCAAAACAGATACAGCTCCTTATGAAAGGAGAGAGGAGAAAGGAGAAATGAGAAAGCAAAGCTTCGACAGCACCGGCAGCAATTAGTCGCAGGTAGCGTGGCAAGGTCACGCCCT
>JAFXAR010000032.1 GCA_017516885.1 Bacteroidaceae bacterium | reverse complement strand
TGCAAAGCGAGTGCAGCCTATTTTCGCGCAAGGCAAATAGTATGTTTTTTTATTTTTTAAGGGCGCATAGCGGGCTATGCAACCGCAAAAAAGAAAGAAACAGGCATTTTTGAATATAAAAAATGGCGAAATAGACGAAACACGCTTCTATAAGAAAATACTTTTTAGAAAATTAAACAGCTTCTAAAAGTTTTTGTTATTTTTGCAAGTATTCTACAGCAGGAAATTCACCTGACAAGAGTTATCTATTTATCAATTAACAATAAACAATTTATTTATGAAAAGATTTTTACTTTCAGTTTTCTGCATTCTCAGTATAATGAGCTATGCAGTGGCAGATGAAGCAAAATTTGACTTCACTGCTCCTTCGGGATTGACACCGTCAATCACCGATGAGTTGTTCACTGCTACAACAACAGAAGGTGCTTATGAGTTCGGCACATCAGCAACCACATTCACCAACAACGGTGTATCGCTCAACACCACGGACGGTTCAACGAACTCACGTATATGGAAGGCAGCATCAGGTAAATATGATTTCCGTATTTACAAGACAGCAACAATGACCATTGCAGCACCTGAAGGCGGTGTAATCACAGCTATTGCATTTGACGGCAGCGCGGTAAGCAGTTTCAGTGCAAACAGCGGCACTGTTGACGGCAAGAACTGGACTGGTGCAGCCACTTCGGTTGTATTCACATGGGCCGACAATGCAAAGACACAGAAAATCAACACAATCACTGTTACATTCTCTACCGACGGCAGCGTAACCCCTGACCAGGGCGAAGGCGGCGAAGGTGAGGGTGAAGGCGAAGGCGAGGGTGAAGGCGAAGGCGAAACAGAGGTTACCGTTACCACCATCGCTGAGGTTCTTGCAGCAGGCGAAGGCGAAGCGGCAACCAAGGGTACAGTTATTGCCACATACGCACGCGGTTTCCTCATGAACGACGGTACAGGCTCTATCCTCGTATATCTGGGCAGCGACAAGGGCTTTGCAGCAGGCGATGCAGTTACAGTAAGCGGCAAAACAAGCGTATATGGCGGCCTTCTCCAGTTCGACAACACTTCAGTTGTTGAAAAAACAGGAACAGCAACAGTTGAGCACCCAACAGCTACAGTTATGGACGGCGCTGCAATGGATGCATATCTTGCAGCTCCATCAATACAGTATGTTGAGTACACTGGCACGCTCACCGTTAACGGCAGCTACAATAATGTTGCTGTGGAAGGTGCAGCTACAGCAATCGGCAGCATCCAGTATCCACAGGATGCCATAAAGGCAAACCTGACAAATGGCGCTGTTATAAAGGTCACAGGCTACACTATTGGTGTAAGCAGCGGCAAATACATGAATACAATGGCCGTAAAGGTTGAAGTTGTTGGTGAAGGCGGCGGCGAAGAGCCCGAAGAGCCCGAAGTTCCAACAGAGACACAGAACTACACAGTTGCAGAGGCTCTTGCAGCATACGTTGACGGCCAGCAGATTCCTGCAATTGTAACAGGATACATTGTTGGCGCTGTAAAAAGCGCACCTGAGAAAGACTCTCAGTTCGGTGCAGATGCAACAGTTGCCACAAACATTCTCATTTCGGACAACCCGGACACTAACGACTACACAGAGTGCCTGATTGTTCAGTTGCCTTCAGGTGACATCCGTTCAGCATTGAATCTTGTTGACAACCCTGGCAACTACAAGAAACAGGTTAAGATTACAGGCAGCGTTGAGAAGTACTTCAGAGTTGCAGGCCTCAAGACTGTAACAGCATACGAGTTCACAGGCACAACTGGCATCAGCGAGGTGAAAGGTGAAAACGGAAACGTGAAAACTATCTTCGACCTTACAGGCCGCAAGGTAAACAGCATCAGCGCTCCCGGCATCTACATTGTTAACGGCAAAAAGGTTTTGGTTAAGTAATTGACCAAAACTTTGGAAGATAAAAAAACCTTGCGGTTCGCGAACCGCAAGGTTTTTCTTGTAAAATTCCATCCCATGCGACAAGTTATGTCGCATCACTGTATTACATTTGCTGCAGAAAAGAAAAACAGAACAGCACATGAAAAGCATTATATTGATAAGCCGCTACCTTATAATTATAAGCCTGCTGCAAAAGGAGAAAGGGCGCTATGTGGGCGCGACAGACCTTCTGACATCAGTAAACAGAGAGATGAGACTTCGCGGAGAACCGGGAATCAGCCTGAGAACAATGGAGCGGGACATTCTCGACATTGAAGAACTTGGATTTGATATTGAATACAAGCGCAATTACGGATACCGCATTGAGAACAAATACCCGAATGCATTGGGCAATACCGAGCAGATGCTTCTGAATTTTGACTTGCTCAACGCAATGAACAGCGATAGCATTGGACATCAATACATACTTCCCGAACATCACAGGCCAATGAGAAGCGAACAGATTCCGCAAATCATTGATGCCATCCGCAACAGCTATTATATAGAGTTCGACTACACAAATTTCAGGCACGACGACAAAGTAAAGCATGTAAAGGCAGCACCGCATTTCCTTAAGGAATCTAACCAGCGCTGGTACATGCTGGCAAAGGATAATGAAATCCTTAAAACATACGCCATAGACCGCATATCAGGAATAGAGGCCATTGAGAACGAAAAGTTCAACCGTGACGAAAGCATTGAGATAGAGAGCCTCTTCAGGGACTGTTTCGGCATTTGGAGAGATGAGAGCATTCCTGTAGAGGATATTGAACTCTCGTACAGCAGCCTCGATGGGAAATTCATAAAAACACTTCCACTGCACCACTCCCAACGCATTTTATGTGACACGGACGATGAGTTTCGCATATCATTGCGCCTTCGCATAACAAACGACTTTGTAATGGAACTTCTTTCACGGAGCAGTTCGCTTACAGTAATCAAGCCGCAGCACTTGCGCGAAAGGGTATATAAAATATTTGCAGAAGCAGCAAAAAGGAACTTATAATTAAATACGTTTTAAAAATTTAAACAACTTCTTAATATGGAAAAAATCAAGAATGTTATTCAAGAACTGAAGGAGAACGGATTCAGAGGATTCACTACTGTCAAAGAGCTCAAACGTGACTTTTCATGCGGGAACATACCCCACGCAAGCGGAGTATATCTTGTATTATACCCTACAACAGAACATCCGCAATTCATAGAGCGCGGCACAGGAGGCTTTTTCAAAGAGAAAGACCCTAACGCAAGCATTGAAAAACTGCAGGCAAAATGGGTGGAGAACGAGGCTGTTATTTACATAGGAAAGGCCGAAGACCTTAACAACAGAGTTAGACAGTACATGGATTTTGGCAGTGGCAAGCCTGCGGGACACTATGGCGGGAGATATATTTGGCAAATTGCAAGTTCTGACAATCTGACAGTTTGCTGGAAAGAGTTTGAAAATGCAAGAGGAACAGAGAAAGAGATGATTCTAAAATTCAAGGACGAGCACAATGGCATGCTGCCTTTTGCAAACCTAAAACTATAAGATTAAATCCGCCAATCGGCGGATTTAATCTTATAAGTCACTTGTAGAAACTGTAATTCCCTGAATCACCATGCGTTGCTGCGCACAAACTCTTCGGCCGGCTTAAGAGCATCAAGCTTGCCCACGTCAATGAATTCAAGATTCCCGGCAACAACACCATAAACAGGATACTTAGCGGCAAGCCACATATAGAAGCTCATAATTGGGAAACGCGTCCCCTTAACATCATCAATGGGCAATCCCCTCTCCTCAACATACTCCTGCATGAGGGCTGGCACTCTGTCGCTTAGAATGTGTATTCCCGAAAAGGCCAGCGCACGGCACTCCTTTGGGTCAATATCGGGCGAAGTTACATGATAGTCGCCGCTGTCGGTGTTCATCCACCCAACCAGACGCAATGCAGCTGGGTCAAAAAGCAGAAAGCGTGTAGTCTCGCGCTCGCTGACAAGCAATGTGGCAAGAGCATCCTCCTTTACCTGAGACTCAAACCAGCGAATATCGCAGTTCGATAAAATATCAACATTGTGAATAAGGAACTTGCCGCACCCCTCAAGATAGCGGCGCGCATGCAGCACTGCGCCGCCTGTTTCAAGCAGAAGTTCACGCTCGTCACTTATTTCGACAAGCATTTTACCATCGGCCATCTCGCTGCGCGATACTGCAATCCAATCCTGGGATTTTACCCACTCCTCCACCTTGTCGGCAAAATAGTGGATATTCACAACCGCCTCGCTTATCCCCGAAGCAAACAGTTTCCTCGCCACATGTTCAATGAGAGGTTTTTCACACACTGGCACAAGTGCCTTTGGAAGAGTATCGGTAAGAGGCTTGAGACGCGTTCCCAAGCCCGCCGCAAAAATCATTGCTTTCATAGTCATATTATTGAATACCCTACGAAGGTAATTCAAATATACGAGAAATCATCCACAGCCCGGCATAAATTTCATAAAGCCCCTCTCGGCTTGCACTATCTTTAAATAAGATAGGCGGCGTCTCGGCATAAAAAATAAGTAAACTTATTTTGTTCTGCTCTCCATGTTTGCACTATCTTTAAATAAGATAGGCTGCACTCGCTTTGAAAAATATTCAAGCAAGCTTGATATTTTTGCTTGTAGCGAAGTTTAGCTGCGCTCATTGTGTGCAAAAATACATTTTTGCCCATTCGCTTGCACAACTTTCGCTCGTTTGCACTATCTTTGAATAAGATAGGCGGCGTCTCGGCATAAAAAATAAGTAAACTTATTTTGTTCTGCTCTTCATGTTTGCACTATCTTTAAATAAGATAGGCTGCACTCGCTTTGAAAAATATTCAAGCAAGCTTGATATTTCTCGCTCGTTTGCACTATCTTTGCAAGAGGGAAAATAGAAAGATGGAAGAAACAGCAAAACCAAAGAGTTACAGAGAATGTGCCATGAGAGACGGCACGCTGCTGGGCAGCCTGTGGATTGTGACATTCACAATGTTCACAATAATGATTAAGAACATGTTCGCAAATACAGGAATAACTGCTGTCACAGCAACAGCCACTGTAATTCTAATGACAATGTCGCCCATAATGGCGTACAAGATGGCCAAGAGGCACACGCTTGAGGAGAGAGACGGACGTATCTCCTTCAGCGAGGCATGGCTCTACATAATGACCATGTACATGTGCGCAATAATCCTCTCAGCCATTGCCGAATACATCTATTTTGCTTTTGTCGACACATATCTGTTCCATGACTTCCTGTCAGAATTCAGGGCAGTTGCAATGCAGGCACAGATAGGCGAAGAGGAAAGCCAGGAAATACAAAAGGCGATAGAGCTCTTGGGCAGCATGAGCGCTGTGGACATTGCGCTTTCCACAATCAACAGCCATCTGTTAAGAGTAACCGTAATCACTACAATATTGGCATTCATGCTAAAGAGAAACCCCGATAAAAATCTTCAATAATGGATATATCAGTAATAATACCACTGTTCAATGAGGCCGAATCGCTGCCCGAACTTTCAGCGTGGATAAAGCGCGTAATGAACGAGAACAACTACACCTATGAAATAATATTCATAAACGACGGCAGCACCGACAACTCATGGGAAGTGATAGAGGAAATAAGGAAAACCGACAGTAATGTGCATGCAATAAAGTTCCGCCGCAACTACGGAAAATCGCCGGCACTCTACTGCGGATTCGAGCGCGCCAAGGGCGATGTCGTAATAACAATGGATGCCGACCTTCAGGACAGCCCCGAAGAGATACCTATTCTCTTCAAAATGGTTAAAGAGGACGGCTACGACCTTGTGTCGGGCTACAAGCAGAAGCGCTACGACCCACTGAGCAAGACTATCCCCACAAAGCTCTTCAATGCCACTGCACGCAAAGTGTCGGGAATAAAGAACCTGCACGACTTCAACTGCGGCCTCAAGGCATACCGCAACGAGGTGGTAAAGAACATTGAAGTCTACGGCGACATGCACCGCTACATCCCCTATCTTGCCAAGAACGCCGGCTACAGCAAAATTGGAGAGCTGGTAGTTCATCATCAGGCACGCAAATACGGAAAGAGCAAGTTCGGCATAAGCCGCTTCTTCCACGGCTATCTCGACCTCATATCCCTTTGGTTTCTCTCCAAGTTCAGCTACCGTCCAATGCACATATTCGGCCTTTGGGGCTCGCTTATGTTCTTCCTGGGAATGATTGCCGCCATTGTAGTGGGAGTTACCAAGCTCGTTGCCCTTGCCAACGGCACTGCCCACCGCCTTGTAACGGATTCGCCCTACTTCTACATTGCACTTACAATGATGATTTTAGGCACACAGCTGTTCCTCACCGGCTTCATCGCCGAACTTATAAGCCGCACATCGCAGGAGAGGAACAAGTACAACATATCCGAAGAAATATAAGCATGAGAATCACAGGAAACATACTCTTTGGAATATGCGCCGCACTTACGCTCATGCTTGCCGCGTGCGACAACGGATACGACTGCAGCATAAATAACGTCGCATATAACCGCATAGGATTCTACAGCGGCAGTGAAAAACTTGAATTTCCCGAGCCTTTGAGCATTTCGCTTGTAGTCAACGGCAACGACTCCATAATTGCGGCCGACGCTCAAGGCGAAGAGGAGATAGCGCTGCCCATGAGCTACACCCACGAATGCGACACCGTTGTATTCAGATACAGCGGCAACATTGCCGATACCATTTTCGTAAGCCACAGGAACATTGTGTACTACCAGTCAATGGAGTGTGGCACAGTAATGTATCACAGAATAGGCGAGGTGCGCCACACCCGCGCGCTTATCGACTCAGTGGCCATAATGCATAACTTTGTAAATTTTGACGCTAATGAGAACCTTAGGATATATTTTGCTCAGTAGCCTGCTGCTTGCATTGCCGCTGCGAATGGAGGCGCAAGAGAGCATACAGTCCAAGGCCGATGCCGGGAAGAAGAAAAGCAGTTTCTTCTCGCTCAACAGCATGAGCGTTTCGGCCGACATATTCGGTTACGCATACTCCCTGCTGGGAGAATACACCAGCGGCGAAGCAGCCGTCAACGTGAACTTAGGCAACCGCCTGTACCCCACTGTTGAGATTGGAGCAGGCTGGTGCAGCACCACCGACGAAACCACCGGCATCAAATACAAGACCGCTGCGCCATACTACAGAGTGGGCTTTGACTACAACTTCAGCACAACAAAGGAGAAGCCGAACCCGCCCTACGCCATTCTGGGCATTTTCCGATTCGCGTGGACCAGCGGCAAGTACGATGTTCAGGCACCGCCCATAACAGACCCTGTGTGGGGAGGAGAAGCCTCACTCAATTTAACTGACGTAAAGGGAAGCGCATCGTGGGCCGAAATTGGAGTTGGCCTTAGAATGAAGATTGCGAAAAACTTCCACATGGGATGGAGCATACGCTACAAGGCACGAATCAGCCAAAAGAAGGGCGAACAGTCACAAATGTGGTACATCCCGGGCTATGGCATAAACAAAAGCACCGGCTTTGGAGGCACATACAGCTTCATATACGAAATTCCATTCAAGTAAGAATCGTCTAATATATTCTTTACAATGAACAACAAGCTAAATATTTGGAAAATACTCTTCCTGCTGTTCCTGGCGGTTGCCACCATATATATAATAAGGAACAATAACGAGAAACAAAGCAGGGAAAAAGCCGCAAAAAACTGGCAAAAGACCGATGCCAAAGGCAACACCTACAGTTCAAGCACTATTGACGGGAACTACATCTGCAACAAAGGCTCTGTTTTTGGAACATACTACAGCATAATCTACCGTTCGCAGAACGACCTTCACGAAAAGATAAGAGAGCGCCTGCAGGCAGTAGACAACTCGCTCTCCCCCTTCAACCCAAACTCCATTATCAGTGCCATAAACAACAACAGGGAGGTTACCCCTGACAAAATGTTCATGGACATATTTAACCTTGCACAGAAAATTTCGGCAGAGACTGACGGCGCTTTTGACATAACAGTAGCTCCGCTCGTTAATGCCTGGGGATTCGGATTCAAGAACGGAACAACGCCCGACAGCATAAAAGTCGATTCAATAAAACGCTTCATAGGCTACAAGAGCGTAGCGCACGTCAATGGCAGAATTGTTAAGCAGCACCCCGAGACCATGCTCGACTGCAGCGCCATTGCAAAGGGATATGGCAGCGATGTTGCAGCAGCGCTGCTAAAAGAGCACGGCGTATCGGACTTTATGGTTGAAATAGGCGGCGAGGTTTGCAGCAGCGGACACAACAACAAGGGAAAGAAATGGAGAATAGGCATAAACAAGCCCATTGACGACCCAGCCGCCATAAACCAGGAACTGTACACAATAATAGAGCTCAGCGGCAAGAGCATTGCCACATCGGGCAACTACCGCAACTACCGCGAGGAGAACGGCCGCAAGATAGCCCACACAATTGACCCAAGAACAGGCTTCCCGGCAAACCACTCGCTTCTTTCGGCAACGGTAATTGCCGATGACTGCGCCACAGCCGACGCCTACGCCACAGCATTTATGGTGATGGGAGTTGAAGAAGCTGCAAAGGCAGCCGAGGCAAACAATTCAATAGAATGCTGCTTCATATATGCCGGCAGCGACGGCAGCCTAAAGACACAAATGACAACAGGATTCGCAAACTACATAGTCAAGTAACAATGTACCTGCCCAATGGAACGCTGCTGCAAGGTGGCAAATACAGAATTAAACGACATATCGGAAGCGGAGGTTTCGGCTGCACATACGAGGCAGAGCACACCATGCTAAGCCACCGCCTGGCAATAAAGGAGTTCTTTGTAAAGGACTTCTGCAACCGCGATGCATCAACCGGCAGGGTAAGCATAGCAACCGGCAGCAGAAAAGGGCTTATAAACAAACTGCACGGCAAGTTCATTGACGAAGCCAAAGCAATATTCAGCATGAACCACCCGGGCATAGTGCGCGTCACTGACATCTTTGAAGAAAATGGAACAGCCTACTATGTAATGGAATACATTGACGGCAGTTCATTGAGCGAAGTCATAATAAAAGAGGGAGTGTTCACTGAGGCCGAAGCAACAAGAATCATCCGCGCAGCAGCCGAAGCCCTTGCCCATGTACACTCCACAAACCGCCTCCACCTTGACATAAAGCCCGGGAACATTATGCTTGGCAACAACGGCAAGGTTACTCTCATTGACTTTGGAGTCTCCAAACAGTATGACGAAGTAAATGGAGAGAACACCTCTACCCTGCTTGGCAAGACACCGGGTTTTGCACCACCCGAGCAAATGGGCAACAGTATCAGAGCCTTTACACCGGCCACCGACATATATGCCCTTGGGGCAACACTCTACAAAATGCTGACAGGAATAACACCGCCCGACTCCTCATCACGCGCCTGCGATGATGAACTAATCCCATTGCCCGACAGTTTTTCTGCCCATGTGCAAAATGCCGTTGGCGCCTCGCTACAGCTAAGCCGCAGCAAACGCCCTCAAAGCATTGCCGATTTTCTCGCCCTGCTCTCCACAGAAGCCGTTACAGCCGAAGTTCAAAGTGCTGATGAGAATACAGTCGTTGAACACTCCGCCGATGACAGCACCGAGCTTTATGACACCTCCCTCCCCGACCTTATTCCAATTGTTGACAAAAACGGCAGATGTGGATTCATTGACAAAAACGGCAACGAGGTCATTCCATGTAAATATGATGGTGCATGGGATTTATCCGAAGGATTGGCTATGGTTAAAAAGGATTACAAACGGGGATTCATTGACAAGAACGGCAACGAGGTCATTCCATGCAAATATGATGGTGCATGGGATTTCTCCGAAGGATTGGCAAAAGTTGAAATGAATGACAAATATGGATTCGTTGACAAGAATGGCGACGAGGTCATTCCATGCAAATATGATGATGCTGAATATTTCTCCGAAGGATTGGCTTTAGTTCAAATGAACGGCAAACGGGGATTCATTGACAAAAACGGCAACGAGGTCATTCCATGCAAATATGATGACGCAGGCGGTTTCTCCGAAGGATTTGCTTTAGTTCAAATGAACGGCAAATGGGGATTCTTAAAAAAGAATCGCAAATGGGGATTCATTGACAAAAACGGAAACGAGGTCATTCCATGCAAATATGATGATGCCTATTCATTCTCCGAAGGATTAGCAAAAGTTAGAATGAATGACAAATATGGATTCGTTGACAAAAACGGCAACGAGGTTGTTCCATGTGAATATGAAGAAGCCTATGATTTCTCCGAAGGATTGGCAGCAGTTGAAATGAACGGCAAATGGGGATTGATTGACAAAAACGGAAACGAGGTCATTCCATGCAAATATG